>NZ_JAKDLJ010000476.1 GCF_030452865.1 Pseudorhodobacter sp. | reverse complement strand
GATCTGTCGGCCGGTACGCGAGGCGTGAAACCGTTGCCTGCAAGTCGATTGCCCCGGACATCACCGATCGGGGCAGGTGGCACAAATGATCGGATTCAGGTATTCAACTGGCCGAATGCGGCAGCATTTTCAAAGAACAACGCAGTTGTTGGTTCGGCTAAGTTCAATCGAACGCGGAACGTTCAAACGCCGCCCGACCTCAGTAATTTCAATGCCTGGGTTGATGTTTCAAGTGAAAGTCGAATTGTTCTGATTTCGATTTACCGCAAATGCAAAACGCTCTGCATCTCGAACGAAGTCAAACAGAACCATCCCCGATCAAACGGCCATCACCGCCGCCACGGCCCGCTTCCAGGCCGCATATTTCGTCGCCCGGACATTTTCGTCCATTGCAGGCTCAAACACCCGGTCCAATGCCCAATTTGCCGCAAAACCTCGCTGGTCCGGGTAAATCCCCGCGCGCTGCCCGGCCAGCCATGCCGCCCCCAGCGCCGTGGTCTCGCGCATCACAGGGCGGTCCACCTTTGCCCCGATGATATCGGCCAGAAACTGCATGGCCCATTCGCTTGCGGTCATGCCGCCATCGACCCGCAGGATCGGCGCTGCGCCGATGCTGGCCCAATCGGCTTGCATCGCCTCCAGCAGGTCGCGGGTCTGAAAGCCCACCGATTCCAGCGCCGCGCGCGCCATTTCTTCCGGCCCGGAACCGCGCGTCAGCCCGAACACTGCGCCGCGACATTCGGCGTTCCAATAAGGCGCGCCAAGGCCGACAAAGGCCGGCACCAGGATCAGGTTTTGCGCGGGGTCGGCCGCCTCGGCAAGTGCTTGCGTCTGCCCTGCGTCCGCGATGATCTTCAATCCGTCACGCAGCCATTGAACCACAGCGCCTGCAATGAAAATCGACCCTTCCAGCGCATAGGTCGGCTTGCCGTCAAGCTGATAGGCTATCGTTGTCAACAACCGGTTTTTCGACGCAACCGGCTGATCCCCGGTGTTCAGCAGCGCAAAGCAACCCGTCCCATAAGTTGCTTTCATCATCCCAGGTTGAAAGCAAGCCTGCCCGATCGTCGCCGCCTGCTGGTCGCCCGCGACGCCAAGGATCGGGATTTCAGCGCCCAGATGCCCGGCTTGCACCATACCGAAATCAGCGGCGCAATCCTTCACCTCCGGCAGCATTTCCACTGGAATATCAAGGAGATCGCAGATGGTCTTGCTCCACCGTCCCTTGTGGATGTCGTAAAGCAAGGTGCGCGCGGCGTTGGTGGCATCGGTCACATGCGCCACCCCGCCGGTCAGCTTCCAGATCAGAAAGCTGTCCACCGTGCCAAAGGCCAATTCGCCTTTTCGCCCCCGGTCCCGCGCGCCGGGCACATGGTCGAGGATCCATTTCAGCTTGGTGCCGGAAAAATAGGGGTCCGCCAGCAAACCGGTGCGGGCGGAAATCATCCTGTCATGGCCTGCCGCGCGCAACTCCGCGCAATAGCCCGCCGTGCGCCGGTCCTGCCAGACGATCGCGCGGTGGATCGGCTCCCCTGTCGCGCGATCCCAGACCAGCGTGGTTTCGCGCTGGTTGGTGATGCCAATCGCCGCAATATCCGCCGCCGTCAGCCCGGCTTTCGCCAGCGCCGCGCGACAGGTGGCCAGCACCGTGCCCCACAGATCAGCGGGGTCATGTTCGACCCAGCCGGAATCGGGGAAATGCTGCGGAAATTCCTGCTGCGCGGTGGCCTTGACCTGCATCGCCGCGTCAAACACAATCGCCCTGCTAGAGGTGGTTCCCTGATCAATCGCCAGAATATGCCGCATATCTTCCCCCGGTATAAGTCCTGCCAAACCGTCAGCCCTGCGCCGCTTTCATCCAGTCGTCGATATGGGTGATCTGGCCCGCGCTCAACCGCAACCCCAGCTTGCCCCGCCGCCAGACCACATCTTCCGCCCGCCGCGCAAATTCGCGCGTCATCAGCCAGCGCAATTCCCGTTCGCTCAGCGTCGCGCCGAAATCCTCACCCAGATCGGAGGCGGCTTTTGCATCGCCCATGACCAGCCGCGCCTCGGTGCCGTAAGCCCGTACCAGCCTGCGCGCCCAGAACGGCGTCAGGAACGAAAACTCCGCCAGCAACCCGGAAATCAAACCAGGCACACCATCCACCGGGAAATCACCCCCCGGCAGCGGCACGCCTGCGGTCCATTTCCCCGGCAACCCTTTGAGATAGGGCGTCAGTTTCTCCATCGCATGTTCGGCCAAACGGCGATGCGTGGTGATCTTGCCGCCAAAAATATTCAGAATCGGCGCGCCGTCATCATCCACCTTCAACGTATAGTCGCGCGTCACCGCCGAGGCTGAACTCGACCCATCCGCGTGCAGTGGCCGCACCCCGGAATAGGTCCAGACCACATCTGACGCAGCGATATCGCGTTTGAAATAGCGGTTGGCGAATTCGATCAGGTAGTCACGCTCCGCATCGGTGCAGACCGGGGGGCGGTCG
>NZ_JAKDLJ010000084.1 GCF_030452865.1 Pseudorhodobacter sp. | reverse complement strand
CTTTGGCAATCGCTTGCGCCACCCGCCCGCGTTGGCCCATGAATGGGCCACGCAACTTTCACCATTATTGGCTGGGCATTACATTTTTGTAATGTCGTGCGAGGTTTACCAAGGCCGACAGCGCAGCAAGGCTAAGAAACACCGTGACGATCAGGATGAAATGGTCACGCAACGCATCGCGGATGTCGTTGGTGGCGATGATCCGTATGGGGGAATTAGGCATCAAAGCCTCCGTTCGTCATGTCAATATTGGTCAGCGCGTGGCGGGCAAAGGCCATTGCTGCCACCGCGACGACACCCAGCCAAACCATGTAAGACACAGGCGCTTGGGCCATATCCAGCAAACGCGCCGAGCCGAATTTACAGCAATCTGCAACGGAAACCGGTGCCAAAGCCCAGCCAACCCACTGAAAATAGGCGGTGTGCGGCGCATCGGCCAAGGCCGCAACCGGGTTAATCGCTGCCGTATTGTTTAGGTTGGCGGTGATCTGCGGCAAGATAAACGTCACCGTCAGCCACTGGGTGACAGGGATCAGCAACCCCACGCTTTCCGATCGGGCGATGGCCGCGCAGCCCATAGCAAGCGCCCCGAACAAAATGAGTAAACCGATGACAGCCCGAAAAAGCCGCCAAACTGCAACCATTGCTGCGCGCTAACCTGCACGTTTGGCAACAGCAGGAATGTGACAAAGCCAACCACCCCGGCGATAGCCGCCAACACCCCAACAGACAGCCCAAGCGCCATCAACTTGCCTTTGGCAAAAGCGCTTCGTTCAATCGGACGCGCGCCGTATAGTGGCAAAATGCCCGCCTTGCGATCACTCGCAACCAAGCGGTTGCCAATAACAATCGCCGCCAAGACGCTGATCAGTGATAAATAAACTGTCATGTTCCGCATCAGGGAAAGGGGTGAAATATCCAGCACCGGGTTGGTCGGCACCGCTTGGCCTGCCGCCTTTAGAAACACCGCAGCATCAAGGTAGATCCGGTTCGTCGTATCGGTGGCCGACCAACCTAACTACGCCGAGATCATCACCAACACCACAAACATGGCACCAAGCACCGCCGCCGTGCGCTCGCGCAGAATGAACCGGCAGGATTGCAGCGCAATCAGCCGGTGAACGGGGGCTGTCTGGGTCATGCTGCGCTCCGCCCCGCGGTGGCGGGTTCCAGCGACAGGTAAAGCGCCTCTAACTTGGCATCATCACCGTATTTCTTGGTGATCACGTCCATGCGGTCATGAAACACCAGTTCGCCATGGCTCAGCCCGCCAATGCTGGTGCAGGTCTTGGCGATCTCGCTGATCAAATGCGTGTTCATGAAAATTGTCATCCCGAAACCACGGTTCAGCCGCAAAATCAGGTCGCGCGACAGTTTGATCCCCATCGGGTCCAGCCCCGAGGACGGCTCGTCCAGAAAAAGCAATTGCGGGCGGTGCAAAATCGCCTGTGCAAGGCCAATACGCTGACGCATCCCCTTGGAAAACCCGCCAACCCGTCCTTGGGCCAAATCAACGCTGTCCAGCACTTCCAACGTCTAAATCACCCACTTGGCAGGCGAGTCGATTCGCGAGAGCTGTGCAAAATACATCAGGGTTTCGTAGGCGCTAAGATTGTCATAGAGCCGCACGTTTTCAGGCACATATCCAATATTGCGGCGCACACTCATCGGGTCTTTGATCAGATCAAACCCGGCAACCTTGGCCGACGGAAGCTGGCAACAACTGGTTCGGGTTTGTCATCCACCACGCGCCGGGACCGATGCTGGCAGTATTGCCGACGGTCGAGATGGCCAAGCGCACCTCGCGCGGGCGGCTGGACCCTTTGATTTCCGAGTCCCCGGCCCTGCGCGAACGGGTCAATCCTGCGCGGTCGCGCGACGCGGGAAACTCGATGCTGTCGAAGGAGTTTCCCGGCGGCATCCTGGTGCTGACTGGCGCAAACTCGGCGACGGGTCTGCGGTCGATGCCTGCAAGGTACATCTTCCTCGACGAGGCTGATGCCTATCCAGCCTCGGCCGACGAGGAAGGCGATCCCGTTACCTTGAAGCTGAGGGTGGTTTTCACAGTCATCTGCGCCTCCAGGGTATGACTTAGTCATATACCGGCTGCAGGCGATGGTTTCAATGATGGCGGATGCGGTACAGCTGCGATCCAACCAAAACGCAAAAAGCCCCCACTTTTCGGAGGGACTTGCAAAACGTTGACTCAGCGTTGACTCGTTTTTGCGCGGGCCATACACAAGTGTTTTTGTCGGATTCCAACCATTTGGAAAGGTTGTATTTTTTGGTTTCTGGAGGGCGCAACCGCCGTTGCCTACCAATTCTTCGATGCTCCTACTAAATCGTGTTGAGCTACAAGTTTGATATGATTTTCAGCAATTTTAACCTTGTCCCAAGCCTCAAGCGGCGCCATTGTCGCATTTAATGCAACATAGGGCGTTGGAATTTGTGAGAGGACAACGACCTGACGTTCAGTTTCGTTGGTAATATATGCCGCGCGCCAGCCAGCACCCCAGTTCAATCCCGCTTACGCCACCCGTCTCATTCCGTTTGACGATCAAAGTCCAATCACCCGGTGCTGGCGCATCCATGGAGCGGCGGGTGGCAAGGGTCCACACATCTTTTCCTGCTGGAACCACCCGCTCCATCGGCCCTTCGCCCAACATGCCTTTGAAGCGCGCATAGACACCGCCTCCCCGTGCTTCGATCTGCAGGTCGGCATTTAATTCGGATGACTGATAATGGCCCGCAATCTCGGTGCCGTCAGCGATGTCCACAACCACCAGCGGCGTCAGAAGCGCAAAGCTGTTGTCACCGGCCCGCTTTAGCATCATCCCTTCGGCTGTGCGCGCCAGCTCCACTCCCGGCGCGGCAAGCGTATTGTTGGCAGTCAGGGTCAACGCCTCGGCCCCAGTAGCATAATGCAGCATGGCCGAACTGCGCCCGCTTTCGACCTTTGTCAAAAGGTTGTTAGGCCCAAGCCATTGACCATCCCAACCATCCGGGACCGGCACAGGGTCAGGGGCTTTCTGGTCCAGCGCCGCCAAAATCAGGCCTTCTGCCGCACCGTAAGCACTGGCCTCATGGTTGAACATGACCACAACCGATAACCGCGCCTCCGCTGCGTTGAACCGCTGCGCACGAAACCCCCGCAGCGCGCCGCCGTGGCCGGTTACGGCCAACCCAGCCATCGTCCGGTGCGCCACGCCATTGCCGTAACGCGCCGGTGTTCCATCGCCAAAAACGGGCCCGGCCGAGGCCCGGCGATAAAGGCTGTTTGCATCGTCGCGTGTGGCGTCTATCCACGCTTCATATGCCATCATATCATAAAGCGATGCGGAAATACCCGCATCACCGATCCAGTAAATGCCGTTTTGCGCCGGAAAATAACCGGTGGAATCACTGCCTTCATAGCCGACCACACCATCCTCGGGACGGCTCGTGTCGGAAGTCAGAACTGTCGTTTTCATCCCTGCCGGTGTCCAGATATGGCGATCATACAATGTTGCCAACGACTCTCCGGTTTCACTTTCGATGATCTCGGAAAGGATGCGGAAGTTGCAGTTACAATAGGAATATTGGGTGCCGGGTGCAAAATGCCCGGTCTTCATGCGCGCAAGCAAAGGCAACGCATCCTCTCGCCGGAAGGGTTGTTCGGCAAAAGCGCCCTGCAACACGGTCAGCGCCCAATAATCTCGCAATCCAGATTGATTGTCAGAAAGCTGACGCAGCGTCGGCAATTGTCCCGTGAAAGCTGGCAAAAACTCCGCCACGCGCGCGTCAAGCCGGGACGGGTAGGCGATTTCCGCCAGCAGAACCTGACAGGTGAATTGCTTGGTGATCGAACAAATCGGCAACCGTGTTCCGCCCGTCATAGGCTGGCTGGAAGCAAGGTTGGTATAGCCCCAGGCGCGGCTTGCAAGAACCTTGCCACCCTGCATTACCGCGGCCACGCCCCCCGGACCGGGATAATACTTAGGCAATGCATCCAGTGCCGTATTGAGTGTTTGCAGGTTTACTTTGGTCATCTTTGCCGCACTTCCTTACAAGGCTTCCGCCCGCTGCCAAATTAGCTTGCCCATCTCACGCAGGGTTTCGGGGCGGTCTTCGCAGATCTGTTTTCCTTGCGTCATGAGCGAGATGATAATCGGCGTCCCGTCTCGGCCAAGGGTACGCACGAGATCGTGCTTGTGCCAACAGATGCGCGGGTCGCCGGTCCAACCCAAACGGCCCGCTTTGCTCCAGACCGGCAAGTCCGCCGGCAAGCCTCCAGTCGCGTAATTGACCACCTGAAACAACGGATCAGCCCCAAGCGGGCCGCTACGGTCACGGAACAAGGTATCTTGCACACGCTTCAGGCCGACGTCCGAAACCGGCAGACTGCCGTTAAAAATCTCGGCCATCAAGCGCGCTGAAACCGCAGGGGTCAGGCAGTTGCGGTTCTCATTTTCGGGACCTGCAAAGATCGCCTCGCGGCCATAGCGCAAATCGTCCATCAGTTTTTGGTTGATATTCGCGCCGTCAAACTCTGCCCAGCCCAGTTTGCGGAAAAAATCGTTCAAACCTTCACGCTTTTGCCGCCACTCGGCCATCTCGGCCTCAGCCAGCAAGGTATCGCCGGTTGTTCCGGTCATAAGGTCAATCACATAGTTGGTCGCCATGTTGGAGGACCACATGATCATATCCCGCAACGCGCGGTCCAATTCTGCGTGCGGTGTCAGCAAGCCCGCCTCAAGCTGGGCCACAGCATGGACAAGATGAAACACCTTGACCACTGAACAGGGATAGCAGTGCCAATCACCGCGATAAAGGAAGGCTTCGGGGCGTTGACTGGTATCGCGCAGAACGACAAGGCCCAAGGTGTCGCGTTGCAGACCGTGTTGGCCAAATACATCCATCAGCTCCTCAATCAGCGCGTCGCCCATCGCCTCCATGCGCGGCGTTACTGTCCATATCGGGTTTGCACTATGGGACTGGGTCACGGGGCGATCCTTTCAACAGATGTTTTCCAACACCGAACAGCGGTTTGCGCGTCAAACTGGCGCAACTCTTGTGGTGCCTTGCAGGTGCTTTCCGCCAAAGGGCAACGCAGTCGGAAACGGCAGCCCGTTATGCGGGTGAATGCATCTGGCAACTCGCCGCTAACCGGCGGGCCCTTGGCGCTACGCCGGTTTTGAATGTCAGGAACCGCCGCAATCAAGGCGCGGGTATAGGGGTGCAGTGGGTTGGCAAACAGCGCCTCGACAGGCTGCATCTCAACAATCTCGCCCAGATACATCACCGCGACCCGATCGCACAGATGCCGGACCACCTGCATGTCATGCGAGATGAAGATGATGGCGATGCCGTCTTCAGCAACCAACCGCTGCAAAAGGTTGATGATCTGCGCCTGCACCGATGCGTCCAGCGCCGAAACCGGCTCATCCGCCACCAGCAAACGCGGGCGCGGTGACAAGGCGCGCGCAATTGAAACCCGTTGGCGCTGCCCCCCCGAAAGGTGGTGCGGATAGCGCGCCGCAATTTCTGGCGGCAGGCCGACACGGCCCAGAACGCCAATCACTTCGTCTTTGCGCTGCTGAGGGTTCAGGTCTGGGCGATAGCGTTGCAGCGTTTCGGACAGCAAAGCCCCGATGCTCATCCGTGGATTAAGCGATGCATAGGGGTCTTGAAACACCATCTGAATGCGACCGGCGGGGTCTGGGCCATGCATCTCTTCGCCCAACAGCCGGACAGAGCCGCCATCAGGCGGGTGCAACCCCACTGCCAACCGTGCAAGCGTGCTTTTGCCGCAACCGGATTCGCCTACAATCCCCAAAACCTCGCCGGGTTGGACCTGCAATGACACACCCGCAACCGCGACCAACTCTGATACTGGCTTTCGACGCAACACATCAATGGGGGTCCGGCGACCCGGAAAGCGGCGTTGAATATCTTGGATCGACAGAAGTTCGCTCATCGCCCCTCCCCCAGAATACAGGCGTCAAGATGACCCGTTGCTTGCCCACCGCGCGCTGCAAGTTCAGGCGGCAGGCCTTGGCGGCACATATCTGTGGCAAATGCACAGCGCGGCGCAAACCGACAGCCCGGCGGGGGGGCGACCAAGGACGGCGGCGCCCCTTCGATCGGAATAAGCGGCTGGCCACGCATGGCAGCCGAAGGGAGTGCCGCCAAAAGCGCACGCGTGTAGGGGTGGGTCGGATTGTCCAACACCTCGTCCACTGAACCCGTCTCAACAATCCGGCCCGCATACATCACGGCCACGCGGTCACAGATTTCCGACACGACGCCAAGGTCATGGGTCACCAGAATAATCGCGGTTTGATGCTTTTGCCGCCGCTCCGCCAGAAGTCGCAGGATTTGGTTTTGCACGGTCACATCTAGCGCGGTCGTGGGTTCATCCGCGATGATCAATCGAGGCTGCATGGCCAGCGCCATTGCAATCACCACCCGCTGCCGCAACCCGCCGGAAAACTCATGCGGCCAGGCATCAACCCGCCGTTCGGGGCTTGGCACATGCACCTCTCGCAACAGATCAACCGCAAGCTGGTGTGCCGCGTGCCGCCCCAAACCTAAATGCCGTTCCGCGCCTTCGGAAATCTGACGCCCTACTCGCATCGTCGGGTTAAGCGCGGTCAGCGGGTCCTGAAAGATAAAGGATGCCTCTTTGCCCCGCACCATTTGCATCTGGCGTTCAGTCATTTTTGCCAGATCGCCAATGCCGTTAAGCAAAACCTGACCGCTGACAATTCTGCCCTGACTACCGCCGAAAAGTTGTAAGATAGAGCGGCAGGTTGCCGATTTCCCGCAACCGGATTCGCCGACCAAGCCTAGAATCTCACCCGGTTCCACCGTCAGGGAAACCCCATCGACGGCACGCACGGTGCCGCCGCTGGAGCGGAACTCTGTCACCAGATCACGAACTTCCAACAACGGCATCAACGACCCTCCGGACGCAGGGTTTGCGCCAAACCTTCGCCAACCAAGGCAAAGGCAACACCGGAAAAGGCCAGCGCCAACCCCGGAAACAACGTCATCCAAGGTGCTTGCCGCATGTAATCAATGCTATCGACGATCAGAAGTCCCCATTCCGGCGCGGGCGGCTGCACGCCAAGCCCAAAGAACGACAAGGCGGCGACGGCCTGCACCGTTAGCACGGCGTCCGACATTGCATAAACCAATGCCGGCGAGACCGCATTGGGCAGGATATGGCGGGCCATAATCCACGGCCCACCAAAGCGCAGCAACCGTGCCGCCTCGATATATTCAAGCCGAGAAATCAGCAGCACCTCGCCCCGCACAATGCGTGCATAACCAACCCAGTTCACCAGAAAGAATGCGATATAAAGGTTGCCTTCGGACGGACCAAGGACGCCAACGATGGCTAGCACCAAGACATAGAACGGAAAGGCCCAGACAACATCGGTAATCCGCATCAGCAAAGTATCCACCCAGCCGCCATAAAAACCCGCGACCAGCCCTACAGCGATGCCCATGGTCATCGGCACAAAGACGCAAACAAGCGCCAGTCGTAGGTCAATAACCGCACCTGCCGCAACGCGACTAAAGATATCACGGCCAAAGTTGTCGGTGCCGAACCAGTGCAGGCGTGAGGGCGGCAGCGTCGTTGCGCCAAAATCAATCGCGAACGGGTCCCAAGGCGATAGAAGGGGCGTCAAAACCACCACAGCCGCGACGACCAAAAGCATGAAAAGACCTGCAACGCCCGCATAGCTGCGCATATAACGTGATGTGAACGATTTCATTCCTAGCGCAGCCTCACCCTTGGATCCGCCATCGCATAGGCAATGTCAGTGACCAGATTGACCATCACGACAAGCAGCGCAAAGAAAACCGTCAGCCCCCGGATTACCGGGAAATCCCGCGTCAGGATTGCGTCAATCAACAGACTGCCAAGGCCAGGAACCGAAAAAATCTTTTCGACCACCACTGTGCCACCGATAACCCAGCTTATCCGAACCCCGATCACCGAGATGGTGGAGATCAGACTGTTGCGTAGAATATGCCGCCGGAACACTTGCGTCGCAGTCAAACCCTTGGCGCGGGCGGTGTCAATGAAATCGGCGCCCATGGTTTCGATCAGCGTCCCGCGCAAGCTTTGCTGTATCAGTGCGGCCGTTGAAAGCCCGACAACCAAGGCAGGCAAAAACAGTCGGTGAATGTTTTCCAGAAATCCATTCCCGACCCCACCCGTTGGGAACAGCCCAAGGTTAAGCGCAAAGAAGATAATGAACACAAAGCTTAGCCAGAACGGCGGCAATGCCAGCATCAGAACAAACACTTGCCGGATGGCAACATCTATGGCCCGCCCACGCGACAAAGCGGCGACAATGGCAAAGGGTAAAGCGATGATCAACGCGATCACGGTCGAATAAAGCGTGAGGCCAAGAGTATAGGGCAGACGTTCCAGAATAAGCTGTGAAACTGGTAATTTATGGAACAACGAAGTGCCGAAACTACCCGTCAGGCAATCGCGGACAAACAGCGCGTATTGCTGCCACAACGGCTGATCAAGTCCCCATTGAACGCGAATAACTTCGATTTCCTCGGGTGAGGCGCGGGTGCCCATCGCCATCTCTGCCGGATCGCCCGGCATCACCTGAAGCAGCAAAAAGCTTAGGATCGTCACCCCGAAAATTACGGGTATCACCATCAGAATCCGGTTAACAATTCCTTGGAACATTCTTGCGCCCTTAGGGGGTCCGCCCCGGTGTGGGACGGACGGTTTAAGTTGCTCGCGTTATTCAGAGATAGTCACATCTTCCAAGCGAAAGTTCGACGTTGGTAATATCTCGAACCCTTTGACTTTGTTCAGGTTTGCCCAATTCGACGCCGGATGGTAAAGAAACACCATCGGCGCGCCTTCTTTGAAAACCTCAACCATTTCCTTGAACATCGCGCCACGCTCCGGCCCGTTTACGGTTGCACGCTCTTTTGCATACAGATCATTGAGGTGTGTATTCTGCCACTGGGTATGATAGGCATTCGCGCGTTCCGGGTTGACGGCAAGAAACCCGATAAGTTGATCTGGGTCCACGGTGTCCGATGTCGCAAAGCTGAGCGCCATGTCATATTCGCCAGCCTTGGTCGTGGTCCACATCGTGCCACCTTCGATCATCTGGATCTCGGCTTTCACACCGACTTGCCCTAACATTGCTTGCAGTGCGACAGCCACATTGCGATGCGCGGCATTACCAGAATCGACCAAAAGCTTGGTGCTAAACCCGTCGGCAAGGCCCGCTTTTGCCAACAATTCCTTCGCTTTGGCAGGGTCATAGGGATAGGGTTTCAGGCTTTCGTCAGCATAGGCCATCACCGGCATCGCGGTCGCGGCAACCTTGCCCTTGTCAAACAACACGCCTTTTACCAGTTGGTCCTTGTCGACGGCATAGTTCAGCGCTTGGCGCACATCCACGTTGTCGAACGGCGGGCGGGTGTTGTTGAGCAGCACAAAATCGCTGCGATAGGGAATAGCCGACCCTACCGTAATTCCGTCCTTGCTGCTCAGATCAGCGATCTGGTTCAGCGGAGGGTCAAGGATCACATCCGCCTCACCTGCCTCCAGCCGCAACACGCGCGCGGTCGGTTCTGCGACGATATCAAGTTCGACCGTTTCAACCGCAGGTTTGCCTTCTTGCCAGTAGTGCGGGTTCTTTGTCAGCTCTACCTTGGAGCCGCGTGTCCACCCCGACAGCATGAACGGCCCCGAACCGACAGGGTGTTCGAAGAACGCATCGCCTTGTTCCGTCACCAGTTTTTCGGGCAGGATTGCGGCGGCGAACAGTGCAAGGTTGTTGAACGCTGGCGTAAACGGCTGCTCAAGAGTCAGGATAACCTTGTTGCCTTCACTTTTGAACGCGGTAATCGGATTGAAAAACCGCTTCCACTGCGATTTCTCATCCACTCCCGCACGCTTGAGCGAAAAGACGACATCTTCGGGCGTTACCGCTGTGCCATCCGAAAACTTGGCATCTCGCAAGGTGAAGGTCAAGGTAAGGCCGTCGGGCGACACTTCCCAACTGGCGGCAAGCCCCGGTTCAAGCCCGGTTCCGGCCTTATCTGGGCGGATCAATGTATCAAAGATCAACAATTGCGTCCAGATAGAGCCGTTGTCGCTGGTTGCAATCGGGTCAAATGAAAGCGGCTCATCCCCCAAGGCGACTTTTAGGGTCTGGGCAAAGACGGCAGATGTTGGCTGGGCAATTCCCAGCGCGATGACACTTGCCGCAAGAAGTAGTTTTAATCTGATGGTCATGCATGTCTCCTGTTGGTGGGACCCAGGCCGGCGGACACCCTTTTTAATGGGCGATCCTTGAGTCGACGAATTCAATCTAGTGCGGAAGATGAATCCGCGATAACGATAAATATGCATTGAAGTATCAGGATAGTGATAGTGAATCTTCGTGAGATAGAGCTTTTCGGGACGCTGATGCGGGTCGGCACCACCATCGAAACGGCCCGCGTTTTGGGCATTTCACAGGCCGGTGTATCAGCCCAGCTTAAACGAATGGAATCGCATATCGGATTCCGGTTATTCCACCGGAATGGCAACCGCTTACAGCCCACAGCCGAAGCGCATCGCTTGTTTCAAGAAACAACACCGATCTTTACGGCCTATGCGCAGGTAGTGGGCCTTCTGGATGATTTGGCCATCAAAGCCGAGGCACCGGTTTCAGTATCCGCAACGCCCGCAGTCGTCGAAGGGTTTCTTGCCCCGCACCTTGGTGCCGCAGGGTTTACTGACTGGCGTAAACGCCTGCGGTTGCTGGTGACTGACCCCGAATCTGATGTCCGCAATGGATTTGCTGATCTGGGCATCCAGATGGCAGTGCCACCAAAGATAGAATTTCACTCCTATCGCCTGACGCCGGTCCCAATGTATGCTGTTTGCGGAAAAAATTCTCCGCTGGCTTCATGCTCTTCCCTTAAGATAGCCGATATTCACAACCGCCATTTGGTCGCATATAATCCAGTGATATCCCCAATGGGGCAGGCGATCTGCGATGCGTTCCAAAGTCAGGGAAAACCCTATGATCCAGCGTGCATAGTGCCATTTACGTCAACAGTGTGCCAGATGGTCGAGGCCTGCGGCGGTGTCGGTATCATTGACGAACTTACAGTCAAACATCTTCGACAGTCCTCGTTGGTCACGATCCCTGTCTCTGACATACCACCAATTCGGATTGTGGTTTTCCATCGCCGCGAGCCCTTAAGCGCAGCAGTGCAAGACCTTCTCCATTGTCTTATTGATACTTAGCCGTTCGGCCCTATCCCCTTGTAAATCAGATTAATGATAGACGTTTCAACCCATTG
>NZ_JAKDLJ010000475.1 GCF_030452865.1 Pseudorhodobacter sp. | reverse complement strand
CGTCAGGGCCGCGCGATTGACCATGATCAATCCGCCAGCATGGAAAAGAAGAAGCAGGAGGGGTATTTCTGATGTCTGACATGGCCCAAAAAGACCCCACTTATGTCACTGACCGTCTGATCGCCGAGGATATCGACGCCTATCTGGAAAAGCATCAGCACAAAACCATGCTGCGCTTCATTACCTGCGGCTCAGTCGATGATGGCAAATCGACGCTGATCGGGCGCTTGCTGTACGACAGCAAGATGATCTTTGAGGATCAGCTTGCCAGCTTGGAGAGCGATTCAAAGGCGCACGGCACCCAAGGGCAGGGCATTGATTTCGCCTTGCTGGTTGATGGGCTGGCGGCAGAGCGCGAGCAAGGCATTACCATTGATGTCGCCTACCGCTTTTTTGCCACTGACAAACGCAAGTTCATCGTCGCCGACACACCGGGCCATGAACAATATACCCGCAACATGGTCACAGGTGCCTCCACCGCTGATCTGGCTGTCATTCTGGTTGATGCGCGTCAGGGGATTTTGACCCAGACACGGCGCCATTCCTATCTGGTCAACCTGCTTGGCATCAAGAACATCGTGCTGGCGGTGAACAAGATGGATCTGGTCGGCTATGATCAGGCGCGATTTGACGCGATTGTGGCCGACTATGCCCAATTTGCCGAAAAAATCGGGGTGACAGAATTTCTGCCGATCCCGATCTCTGGTCTTGCAGGTGACAACATCGTAACCCGCTCGGAAAACACGCCCTGGTACAAGGGGGAAACCCTGCTGGGCCACTTGGAGGATGCGCCGATCAACGTGGCGCAGATGCAGGACCAGCCCTTCCGCATGGCGGTGCAATGGGTCAACCGCCCTAACCTCGACTTTCGCGGCTTTGCCGGGCTGATCGGCTCCGGTGCAATCGCACCGGGTGATGCCATTCGCATTCTGCCTTCAGGCAAAACCACGCGTGTCAAATCCATTGTCGCTTACGGCGGCAATCTTCCCTTGGCCGTGGCCGGGCAATCCATCACGCTGAGTTTCGCCGATGAGGTGGACTGTTCGCGCGGTGATGTGATCACCGCCGCAGATGCGCCTTGCGAAGTCGCTGATCAGTTTGAGGCAACTTTGGTCTGGATGGGCGAGGCGGAAATGCTTCCCGGCCGGCCTTACCTGCTGAAAATCGGCACCCAGACCATGACAGCCACCGTGACCGAGCCGAAATATGAAATCAATGTCAACACGTTGGAACATCTGTCCTCACAGACCTTGGCGCTCAATGCCATTGGCGTGGTGAATATTTCCACCGATCGCGCGATCCCGTTTGAGGCCTATGCCCAGAACCCAGATCTGGGCGGCTTCATACTGATCGACCGGATGAGCAATGCAACCGTGGCTGCCGGTATGGTGCATTTCGCATTGCGGCGCAGTCAGAACATCCACTGGCAAGCCTTGGATGTGGACCGCGCCGCCCATTCCGCAATCAAGAACCAGAAACCGCGCGTGGTCTGGTTCACGGGGTTGTCGGGGTCGGGCAAATCGACCATTGCCAATATCGTGGAAAAGAAATTGCACGCCATGGGCAAGCATACTTTCCTTCTCGATGGCGACAACGTGCGCCATGGATTGAACCGCGACCTGGGCTTTACCGATGCCGACCGGGTGGAAAACATCCGCCGGGTGGGTGAGGTGGCGCGCCTGATGTCTGATGCGGGTCTGATCGTGCTCACAGCCTTCATCTCCCCCTTCCGGGCCGAACGCCGCATGGTGCGTGAGATGATGGCAGAGGGAGAGTTCATGGAGGTCCATGTCGACACACCTCTGGAAGTGGCCGAGGCTCGCGATGTGAAGGGACTTTATAAAAAGGCGCGGGCGGGGAATTTGAAAAACTTCACCGGGATCGACAGCCCCTATGAAACGCCGGAAACCGCCGAAATCACCGTCAACACGGTAACGCTGACGGCTGAAGACGCCGCCGAACAGGTGATCGCAGCGCTTCTGTCCCCCTGAATGAAACCTCACGCAGGGGTCAGCAATCCCTGCATTTTCGGCGCTATAGCACAGGAAAACCTATGAAAATCGCGATGATCGGGACCGGATATGTGGGGCTTGTCTCGGGTGTATGTTTTTCCGATTTCGGGCATGAGGTGGTCTGCGCCGATAAAGACCCCCATAAGATCGAGATGTTGCAGCGTGGCGAGGTGCCGATCTATGAGCCGGGATTGGCAGATCTTTTGGTCAAAAACATTGCGGCAGGGCGTTTGAGCTTTACGCTGGATCTGGCCCAGGCCATCGACGGGGCCGAGGCAGTGTTTATCGCTGTCGGCACCCCGACACGGCGCGGTGATGGCCACGCCGACCTGACCTATGTAATGGCCGCAGCGGAGGAGATTGCGAAGATCGCCAAGGGCTATGTGGTGATCGTGACCAAATCCACGGTTCCTGTTGGCACCAACCGCAAAATCAAACAAGTCGTCGGCAAGGCCAACCCGGATCTGGGATTTGACGTGG
>NZ_JAKDLJ010000474.1 GCF_030452865.1 Pseudorhodobacter sp. | reverse complement strand
CGTTGTGCATGGGTTCGTCAATTGTGGTGCCACCGGTGCGATCACCGGCATCGGCGGCGTGTTGCCGGAGGAGATTCTGAACCTCGTCCGCTTGTCCGAAGCTGCTGCCAAGGGTGGTGCGCTTGCCCGTCAGCGCGCCGAGGAGTTGGAATCCGCGCTTGCCGTGCTGTCGAAATTCGATGAAGGCGTTGATCTGGTGTTGTTCTTCAAATACCTGTTGGTTTTGCAGGGCGACCCCGAATACACGCTGCATTTCATCGAAACCGATGAGCTGTCGGAAAGCCAGAAAGGTTTTGCCAAGCGGCAGCTGGAACTCTTCAAGACCTGGTATGCAGAATGGTCGAAACTGCCGGGCGCAACTGCCTGAAGCGTTACTCAACACCATAAGGCCCGCCAAACCGGCGGGCCTTATGCATTTCAACGCGGGCTTTCAGGACACCGCAGCCAATCCGCCCTTTTGCAAACGATCCAGAATCGCCATTTCATCCGCCGTCAACGTGATTCCTTCGGCATCGGATATCGCCCGAGCGGCAAAGCGGCGTTGCGACGGCAGCCGCGCGCCTTGCCCCAAAACTGCGTCAAACAACGCCTCCGCCCTGCTCAGGTCCACCCCTCCCTTCGTCGCGGCAAAGCGATCAGGGCTGAAGGCGATGATCAACTCGCCATGGCGCGGCGCGATATTGGTCGCTCCGAGAAACTCCAGCGCCTCCGGACTGGTCATGTCGCCGATCATCACCCCCGCCAGCAATTCGATCATCATCGAAATCGCGGAGCCCTTATGCCCACCAAAGGGCAGCATCGCCCCCGCAAGGGCCGCCGTCGGGTCCACCGTCGGCGCACCATTCGCATCGACGGCCCAACCTTCTGGCAGGGGCTTTCCGGCAATGCGGTGCAATTCCACCTCGCCTCGCGCGGCAACACTGGTCGCGAAATCGAACACATACGGCGGGTGGCCCTTGCGCGGCCAGCCAAAGCCCAACGGGTTTGTGCCCATTAGCGCCTTCGTGCCCCCGGTGGGCGCCACCGTCGCATAGCTGGGGCACATCGCGATTGCCGCCAATCCATAAGCGGTGAGTGCCTCTACCTCCGGCCAAAGTGCCGAAAAATGCGTGCAGTCATTGATGACCAGAGCCGCCAGCCCCAGCGCCTTCGCCCGTTCCGCCAGCACCGGCGCACCCATTTCAAACGCCGCGTTGGCAAAGCCGCCTTTGGCATCGACCCGCACAATTGCGCTTTCGTCCTGGGTCAGTTCGGGTTGCGCGTCAGGGTTCACTTTGCCTTGCTTCATGGTGCGCAGGCAGCCCTCGATCCGGTAGACACCATGCGATTTGCAGGCATCCCGCTCCCCCGCAACGATCACCCGCGCCACCGGCCCGGCCTGAACCGGCGCAAGACCGGCGTTCAGAAAAATTCCTTCGACAAGTTGCAGAAGCGCGGCGGGGGTCAGCGTGGTTGTATCGGTCATGTCAGATTCCTTTTTTTATCGAAGCGCGGCGTCGCGAGGTGGAAATGGGTTGCAATTTTGCATACATATTGTATGCATGAACCAAGCGCAGGCGCAAGCCGCCTGCTGCAATCCTGACATTCCTCCGCCGACCCGTCGATGGGCCATCGGAATAGCACGAAAGGGCGCGAATATGACATTCACTCCGCACGGAAAACACTTGATCGCTGGCGAATGGGTCGGCGGGGGCCAGAGCTTTCAATCCGAACCGGCAACCGGTCCGGCGCACAGCTACTCGGTCGGCACCGTGGATCTCGTCAACCGCGCCGCCGAGGCGGCTGAGGAAGCGTTCTGGACCTATTCGGCCACCAGCCGAAAAGATCGCGCGGCGTTTCTGAACGCCATCGCGGATGAGATCGAGGCCCGCGCCGATGCCATCACCGAAGTCGGAAGTGCCGAAACCGGACTTCCCACTGCGCGTTTGCAGGGGGAGCGTGGACGCACTGTGGGTCAGTTGCGCCTGTTTGCCGACCATATCCTGAAAGGCGACTACCTCGACCGTCGCCATGACGCGGCGCAGCCAGATCGTCAACCCGCCCCGCGCCCCGAGATCGTGATGGTGCAGCAACCCATCGGCCCGGTTGCGGTGTTTGGTGCGTCCAACTTCCCGCTCGCCTTCTCCACCGCTGGCGGTGATACCGCTGCGGCTTTGGCTGCGGGCTGCCCGGTGGTGGTCAAAGGCCATTCCGCCCATCCCGGCACTGCCGAAATCGTCGCCGAAGCAATCAAGGCAGCCGTGGAAAAGACCGGGATGCCGAAGGGTGTGTTCTCTCTGATCCAAGGCGGCAAGCGTGATGTTGGCACCTCGCTTGTACAGCATCCGCTGATTAAGGCGGTTGGCTTTACCGGCAGCCTTGCGGGTGGACGCGCGCTGTTTGACCTGTGCGCACAGCGCCCCGAACCGATCCCGTTCTTTGGTGAACTCGGCTCGGTCAACCCTATGTTTCTGTTGCCAAAAGCGACTGAGGCGCGGGCGGAGGCGCTGTGCG
>NZ_JAKDLJ010000473.1 GCF_030452865.1 Pseudorhodobacter sp. | reverse complement strand
CAGAAGTTTACCACAAAAGGCAGTTTCCACACAGCCTCGGCCAGAAGTGCGAACAAATCCGCCCCGGCCATTGGCTAAAGAACTTCTCGAAATATCCAATACATGACTTATCACATAACGCGTTGAAATCGCCGATTTCAGGCAGGGTTATGTGATTCAGGTTTTTCGGATGCGCTATAGCTGCCCACGGTGATCCTTGGCAGTACGATCGCAGCCAAGATCAGCATATTGACCTCTGAGAATGGCGCGCAAGGTTTCCCCCACGCGCCAGATCTTTCGTCAAAAAATCTTTGCCCCTGTTCAAGCGATGATCTTGGAGACGACGCCGGCGCCGACGGTGCGGCCGCCTTCGCGGATGGCGAAGCGGAGTTTTTCTTCCATGGCGATGGGCGCGATCAGTTCGACGTTGAACTTCAGGTTATCGCCCGGCATCACCATTTCGGTGCCTTCCGGCAGTTCCACGGTGCCCGTCACATCGGTCGTGCGGAAGTAGAATTGCGGACGGTAGTTGGCAAAGAACGGCGTGTGACGGCCACCCTCTTCCTTGGTCAGAATATAGGCTTCGGCCTCGAACTTCGTGTGCGGCTTCACCGAACCCGGCTTGCACAGAACCTGACCGCGCTCAATCCCGTCACGGTCAACACCGCGCAGAAGCAGGCCTACGTTGTCACCAGCCTCGCCCGAGTCCAAGAGCTTGCGGAACATTTCAACACCGGTGCAGACGGTTTTCTTGCTGTCACGGATGCCAACGATTTCAAGCTCTTCGCCAACCTTCACCACGCCACGCTCAATCCGGCCGGTCGCAACAGTGCCGCGGCCCGAGATCGAGAATACGTCTTCAACCGGCATCAGGAACGGCTGGTCAACCGCGCGCGCAGGCGTCGGGATATATTCATCCACAGCCTTGATCAACGCGCGGATCGACTCTTCGCCGATCTCAGGGGAGGTGCCGTTCAACGCCGCCAAAGCCGAGCCGCGGATGATCGGGATATCATCGCCGGGGTAGTCGTATTTCGACAGCAACTCGCGGATTTCCATTTCCACCAGTTCCAGCAATTCCTCGTCGTCAACCTGATCGACCTTGTTCATGTAGACGACCATGTAGGGAATGCCGACCTGACGGCCGAGCAGGATATGCTCACGCGTTTGCGGCATCGGGCCGTCAGCCGCGTTCACCACCAGAATGGCACCATCCATCTGCGCCGCACCGGTGATCATGTTCTTCACATAGTCAGCGTGGCCGGGGCAATCGACGTGGGCATAGTGGCGGTTCGCCGACTCGTATTCCACATGGGTCGTCGAGATCGTGATCCCGCGCGCCTTCTCCTCCGGCGCGTTGTCGATCTGGTCGTAACCCTTGAAATCACCAAAATACTTCGTGATCGCCGCCGTCAGCGTCGTCTTGCCGTGGTCAACGTGACCAATCGTGCCGATGTTGACGTGCGGTTTGTTCCGTTCAAACTTTGCCTTTGCCATCGCTTGCTGCCTTACACCTTGGGGGGCCAGAATGGCCTCCGGACTACATCGGGCGCGAAATAGCCATGATGGCGGGGAAAATCAAGTCTTAGCGTGATGGCACCGGCGCTTCCTTTGGCTTTGGCGGCAGGCCAAACCATTCCGGATGGTCCGAAAGCCAGCGCTCGATCCGCTTCGCTGCGTTGAAGGTCAGCCGGTCCATTTGTTCCTGCGCCGTGCGGGTCAGGCCGGAGCCGACCAGCGTTTCGCCATCCAGCCCCTCGAACACGGTGAACTGTTCGCCCTTTTCGTTGAGTTTCTTCTGCGATGCGTCGTCCCAGACCGTCGCCGTCACGACCAGCGCCGATTTCGGCGACAGCAGCAGCGGGATACCGGGTGGGGCCAGCGCATAGGCATCAATCGAAACGCCGAAGTTGTAGAATTTGTCACCAGTGTAGCGGCCAAAGCGTTCCTGCATGGCCTTGGTCATGCTGTCATCCCAATCCTTCGGATCGGCTTCGCGTGAGATCGGCACCTTTTGCGGGTTGTCGGCGACCACGATGTTCAGGCCGAGTTTGAAATTCCCCAGATCGACCGGCGGCTCCAACACATTTGGTTGCGCACAAGCAGCCAACAACCCGAGTGAGAGAAGCAAAGCCGAGCGGCGCGCAATGATCATTCAACCGTCCTTCGTGAAACCCATGTTCCTGAATTAGCCGTTGTGAGCGGGACGCGCAACTGTGTCACCTTTTTCCGAGAGCGATTTGCGCTATATTCAAAACAGCAGCCCATAGCGGAGCCTGATATGACCAAGCCCTTGCCTGCCGATCTGATGCCTGCCGACACTGTGTCGTCGGGCGACGTTCCTGCGCGTGTGCCGCTGCACAACACGCCGATGGGCTTGCTGGCTTCGGCCCGCGCGGGGCGGCGCAATGTGCTGGAACTGATCCCCGAAATCGCAACCCGGCAGCCGATGCTGTCGGGGCGGACCGGCAAGCGCTGGCATATGGTAATGGACCCCGAGGCGGTGATGCGCGTGTTGCGTG
>NZ_JAKDLJ010000472.1 GCF_030452865.1 Pseudorhodobacter sp. | reverse complement strand
GATGGGGTTGAGAGGCTGGAAGAGATACTAGAGGACCGCCGAACCAATGCGCTGTGCCTGGGGCCGGGGATGGGTTTGGGCGCGACTCAGGTGGAGATGGTGGCGGTGGCGTTGCAAAGTCGGAGTGAACCCCGACCTACGGTGCTGGACGCGGATGCGTTGACATTGTTGGCGCAGGATGCGGCTTTGTTTGACTTGCTGCATGAGGAATGCGTTTTGACGCCGCACGCCGGAGAATTTGCCCGTTTGTTTCCGGACATTGCGGCGCGATTGGCGGAACGGGCCGCCACAGGCCCGGCTTATTCCAAGGTGGATGCCACCCGCGATGCTGCCAAACGGGCGGGCTGTGTCGTGCTTTATAAAGGGCCGGACACAGTGATTGCTGGCCCGGATGGGCGCTGCGCGATCAATGCCGCGGTTTACGACCGCGCAGCGCCGTGGCTCGCAACCGCTGGTGCCGGCGATGTTCTGGCCGGATTTATCACCGGCCTTCTGGCGCGCGGCTTTGCACCAATGCAAGCAGCGGAAACCGGGGCATGGCTGCATGTCGAATGTGCGCGCAGTTTTGGCCCCGGATTGATCGCCGAAGATCTGCCGGAAGAATTGCCAAAGGTGTTTCGGGCACTTGGGTTGTAGCGTCGGGCAAAGCAAAAACCCGCCCTTTTGCAAGGCGGGCTTTGTGAAAGCATAACGAGAGCAGAGATCAGGCGGCGATCACGGTCGCGGCAACGGTTGCGGGGGTGCAGGTCACTTCCACCCCGTTGGCATAAAGCACCTCTGCCTGGTCAAATTCCAGCCGATAAACGCAAGCGCCAACCACGGTTTCGATGCGGATATATTCGCCATCCGCCAGTTCCTTGGCAGCAATCACGGCTTGGGCCACGCCTTTCAGCGCCTTCGCGCGCCAATCGCGGATATGGATGCCTTGGTCGGGTGCCACGCACATATCAGCCGCCGGTTGATCGACGCCAAGGGCGGAGGCTGAGATGCACACCAGTTTCGCCGTCGGCAACACGGTCGAGTGAACCGAGCGCAGCACACGGGCACCGGCGCGGGTGATGATGCGATCCCCCACCGACAGGTATTCAACCGCCATTTCGCCCGCAAGCGTCAGAACGGTGGTTCCGGCAACAAGTCCTTCGGTCAAAGCGGTCGTGCGGTCGCTGGCGTTATGTGTCATTTTCTGTGCTCTCCGTGATCCCTGAACCTTCATCGCTTTCAAATGTGGCGGCAATGAGTCAACGAAACGTCAAACTTGGATTTTGAATCTATCCATTTTAAGGCAAACTTTTCCCCTCGCATCCCGCCCGTGCCTTTGTTAGAAGGGCGCGGATTTTCATCGTCAGGGTGCAAGCCTGCGGCGGTGTGGCGATGCGGGTATGGCGAAATTGGCAGACGCACCAGATTTAGGTTCTGGCGCCGCAAGGCGTGGGGGTTCAAGTCCCTCTACCCGCACCAGATATGTAAGAAGGATGGATTTATATGCAGGTCACTGAGACCCTCAAAGACGGCCTCAAGCGCGGCTACACCATCACGGTGACCGCAGCAGAGCTTGATGTGAAAGTGCAGGAAAAGCTGGTCGAGGCGCAGCCCGAGGTTGAGATGAAGGGCTTTCGCAAGGGCAAGGTGCCGATGGCCATGCTGCGCAAGCAATTTGGCCCGCGCATCATGGGCGACGCGATGCAGGAAGCCATCGACGGCGCGATGAAAAGCCACTTTGAGGCCTCAGGTGACCGCCCGGCAATGCAGCCCGATGTCAAGATGACGGACGGTGAGAACTGGAAAGAAGGCCAGGATGTCGTGGTCGAGATGGCCTATGAAGCCTTGCCGGAAATCCCGGAACTTGATGCAGGCAAGGTCACGCTGGAACGCCTGATCGTGAAGGCCGAAGATACCGCGGTGAATGAGGCGCTGGCCAATCTGGCCGAATCCGCGCAGAATTTTGAAGACCGCAAGAAAGGCTCCAAAGCCAAGGACGGCGATCAGGTTGTGATTGACTTCAAAGGTTCCGTCGATGGAGAGGCTTTTGAGGGCGGCGCGGGTGAGGATTACCCGCTGGTGCTCGGCTCCAACTCCTTTATCCCCGGTTTTGAGGCGCAGCTTGTCGGCGCCAAGGCCGGCGATGAGGTGAAGGTCGATGTGTCTTTCCCCGCCGAATATGGTGCTGCGCATCTGGCGGGCAAGGCGGCGGTGTTTGACTGCACCGTCAAGGCAGTGAAAGCCCCGAAGCCTGCGGAGATTGACGACGAATTGGCCAAGAAATTCGGCGCCGAGGATCTCGCCGGTCTGAAAGGCCAGATTTCGGAGCGTCTGGAAGCTGAATATGCCGGTGCCGCGCGCGCGGTGATGAAGCGTTCGTTGCTGGATCAATTGGATGGCATGGTGAAGTTCGAACTGCCGCCGTCGCTGGTCGAAGCCGAAGCCGGGCAGATCGCGCATCAGCTGTGGCATGAGGAGAACCCTGAGGTTCACGACCACAATCACGACAATATCGAGACCACCGA
>NZ_JAKDLJ010000083.1 GCF_030452865.1 Pseudorhodobacter sp. | reverse complement strand
ACATGCCGCCCAATCGCTGCGCCAGTGTCTTGTCCTGCGCCTCAACCCGCAAACCTCTGATTTCGCCCCATGCCCGCACTTCCGGGTTGCGCGTCACCATCGCGGTGATGGAATGGCCACGCGCCAGCAGCGCCTCGGCGCATTGGATGGTCAGGGACTCATTACCGATAATCAGCGCACTCGACATTTTACACTCCTTCCCGCTTGGTTGCGGGCGACGGGATTGGTTTCGCTGCGGACAATGCCAAATTGCGCCAGGCGTGAACGATCAGATCCGACAGGAAACGCGGCGGGTCGCCCCTGTCCTTGTGCTGGAACAACAGCCGCAAACGCCAGAGGCTTGACCCCAGCACCAGCGACAATGTGGCAAGTGCAGCATAGGCCCGACCGCGGGTCTTGGCGAAATAGTACAGCCTGCTGTCAAACCAATAGCCGGGCATCCGTGCCCATGTTTTCATGCCTGTGGAGACGGAGCCGATATGCGTCACCCGGCTTTCGCGCACATAATCGGTCGGAAAACCGGCAGCGGCCGCGCGATGGCACAATTCTGTTTCCTCAAAGTAGAGAAAGAAGGCTTCGTCAAACAATCCGATGGTGTCCAGAGCGTCCTGACGCATCATCAGACTGGCACCTGCCAGCCAATCCACGCGGGTCGTCGCTGCCGGGATCGGTTGCGCGACGATATGACGGCGCAACAACCGGCTGACGGGACCAAAGCGCACCGAGGATTCAAACTCCGCCAACACCGAGGGGAAGCGAAAGGCGGTGCGATGCGGGCTGCCGTCGTCGCCATGGATGTAGCTGCCGGCGAAACCGGTGATCGGGTTGCGGTTGAGATGGTCGTAAAGTGCACGGATCGCACCCTGGTCGGGGAACGCATCGGAATTCAGGATATAAACGTAGTCCGGCCGGGTGCCTCCCGGAAATCCAGGCGGCAGTCCGGCGCGGATACCAACGTTGTTGCCCGCACCAAAGCCGCCGTTATGGCCTGCCTGGATCACCCGCACGGGGGTTACGCCCTTGTCCCAGCCGCGCGCTGTCACCGCCGCGGTCAGTGCCTCGAATGAGCCATCGCCACTGTCACTGCCCACAATGGTCACCGCTCCCGGCAGCCCCGCCATCTCGCGCAAAGCCGCCTCCGCCGATTGCACCGTCATATCGGCGGTGCGCCAGTTCAGGATGACGGTCAGCAGGGTTTTCATCACCTCACTCCGCCGCCTCTGCCAAGGCGGGCAGAACACCTGGCTCCGCCTCGGCGATCACCCGGCGCAAGGCACCTGCCAGGGCGCGGACATTGGGTTCCAGCACCATGCTGTCATGGTCCCCCGGCACTTCGACCACCTGCAACGCGGGCGCGAAGCGGGTCAGATCATTGTCGGCAAACACATATTCTCTGGCCGCGCTCACCCATTGCCCGTTTGAAACCTGCCAGCGCCGGTCAAGCGGCGGGCGAAACAGCACGGTCGGCCCTTTGCGCAACGGCAAGGGATAGCGCGGCAAGGCGGCGCGAAACGCCGCTTCGATCGCGGCATTGTGGAACGCACCTTCGGCGGTGGCTTCGGGTGCGCTGTTCTTCGTCCGCTCCCACTCCCACCGCGCTTTCGCCCAATCAAGCAGATAGCCGGGGCCACGCGCGCGCAGTTCCGCCAGTTTGATCCGCGCCTTGTCACCGCGCGACAGGCCGGGCCGCAGCGGCAAAGGCGTATCCAGCAGAACGAGCAAGGAAACTTCCTCCCCCGCCTTTTCCAACTGTTTCGCCATTTCCCATGCGGTCAGACCACCACCGGAAAACCCGCCCAGCAGGTAGGGGCCGTGCGGTTGCACCTCCCGCAGTTCGGCGATGTAATCCGCAGCCGCTTCGGGGATTGTCTGATGCGGCGGCTGATCGCCGTAAAGCCCGCGCGCCTGCAAGCCGTAGAAGGGGCGCTCCCCGCCGATCAGTTGCGCCAGATGGCGCAGGTTCAACACATTGCCGAACATGCCCGCCACAAGGAAAAACGGCGTCTTCGGCCCGCCGTCACGCTCATGCATTGCGATCAGATGGGTGAAGCGGCGTTTGGGTTTGGGTGCCTCGGTAGCAGTATCTTGCGGGCCGATACGTTCCTCAATCAGGGCAGCACAACCGGCGATCGTTGGTGCCTCAAACAGCACCGAAATCGGGAAATCCACACGGTAGGCTTTGCGCACCATGGCAAAGAGACGCACCGCGATCAGTGAATGGCCGCCAAGCGCGAAAAAGTCATCCTCCACCCCGACCTGACCAACGCCGAGCAGGTCTTGCCAAAAGCCGGTCAGCGTCCGCTCGATATCGTTGCGCGGCGCGATATAGTCGCTGTCAAGCTCGGGTCGCTCAAAGCTCTGGCCTTTCGAGCCAGCCACCTCTGCCAGCGCGGCTTGCGCGATCAACCCCGGCAGATCGAGCGAGGACACTATGATTTGTGGCAGGTTCATCGCCACGGCACGGGAGAACGCCTCCGCCCCTTGCTGCGCCGGGATACCCTGCGACAGGTTATGCGCCAGACGTTCCTCGGCGGCCGAAAGCTGCTTTTGGCCGGGGTCGTCAAACACCAATTCGCGCGGGTCCGGCGCGGTGAAAGCAAGCGCGCCATCCAGGCGGCGGATGGTGAAGCCGTCGATTTCAACGACCACCTTGCCCGAAGCGTCGGCCAGCGTGATGTCAAACACCGCTGTCGGGTCGCTGGCGCGGTTGGCCGCCGCATTGCGCACCCATGAGATGATACGCCCGGGCAAAGTGCCAAAGACTTTGACGCGGGCGTAGGACAGCGGAACCCATAGGTGATCGGATCGGTAGCCGTCGATCAACCCCATCGCCCAACCGGTCGCCATGTCCATCAAGGCCGGGTGCAGGTGCCATGGCCCCGCCTCCGCCTGAAACGCGGCGGGAAGCGCCAGATGTGCGATGCCCTCACCCTGACCATAAGCGCGGGAATGGAGCACGCGCCAGCGCGGCCCGAAGGTCAGATGCGCCTCTTGCGGCGAAACCAGACCCTCTCCGGTTTCGGGGTCACCGCAGCGCACGGCAATCGCGGCGGGATCAATGGTCGGGGCGAGATCGCGCAACGGAAGCAGCCGCGCCTGCGCGTTCAACTGCCAACCCTTGCCGCCATTGGTCGGCACGGCAGAACGCAACTCGAACCCATAGCCCTCCTCACTCAGCGACAGCGTGGCGCGGATATCCGGCACATCGAGCGGGCGGAAGAAATAGAGGTCGCGCAATTCAAACGAGGTCAGACCTTCATGCGCCATCGCTTCCGCGGCAATCTCCAGATAGCCGGTTCCGGGGATCAGCGCGTGGCCGGATTTGGTGCGATGGCTGTCCAATATCCAACGATCCAAGCCATAGTGCGCCGTGAACATGCGGTGGCCTGCGGCATCGAATGTCACCTCATCCAGCATCTTCGCCTTGATCGGAACCCGCGGCGCAGGCGGGTGGTCACCCCGGCGGTCGGCCAACGCCGCCGCCGCCATGCCGACATCGGCCCAGATACCCCAGTTCAGCGCGGTGACCTGGGTTTTCCCGCCTGTGCGGGATTGCGCATAGGCGTTGAGGTATTCATTCGCGGCCACATAATCGACCTGCCCCGCAGGTCCGGTCACGGTAGACGTGGACGAGAACAGTACCAGCCGCGTGATCGACCCATCCGGGAACAGATCCGCGAGAACCTTGGTGCCATGGATTTTGGCCGCGAGCACGGCTTCGACTGCTGCCGGGGATTTGGTCAGCAGCGGCGCGTCGTCGATGACCCCCGCGGCGTGGATCACCGTATGGATTGGCCCGAAAGACTGTGTGATCCGGTCGACCGCCCCGCGCATCTCCTGCGCGTTGGTCACGTCGGCTGCGAAAACCGCAACCTCGCCCAGTTTTTGCAGGCTCTGCAAGGCGATGATGCGGCTGGCGGTGGCGTCAGTCGGGCTGTGTTTCGCCAGATATGCAGGCCACTCTGCCACATCGGGCAAGGGATGACGGGCGATCAGCGCGATCTTCGCGCCAAACCCTGAGATCAATTTTTCTGCCAAGGTCAGGCCGATGCCACCAAACCCACCTGTCAGCAGGACGGGCGCGCCTTGGGGAATGTCCGGAATCGCATCCGGCAACTGCGCGGGCTTGACGGTCTTTTCCAGTCGTTTGTTGCCCCGCAACGCTGCAATCCCATTGCCGGGCGTGGCAAAAAGTTCCTCCTGCACCTGCGGCAGCAGCGTCGCGTAGTCCGGCTTGCCCCGGCGCGGCGTGGGCGGCAGCACAAGGTCGCAAGTGGCACAGGTGACGCCGGGCAACTCTTTCGGGATCACCAGCGCCGGACCGGCGATCATCGCCCTTTCCGGGTAGGCCAGTCCTTCGGTCCGCACCTGCGCCGCGCCATCGGTGAACACCGTTATATGCGGCGGTTGCGCGAGGTTTTCTTCCGCAAGCGCCTGACCGAGGAACATCAGGGAATAGAACCCCTGTTCGATATTGCGGTGGAAAAAGCTGGAACCGGGGCGGAAGGTTTCCGCTGCCGTGACCAGCCAGAAATGCGCGATGCGATCCGGGGTTTTGCCCTGCGCGATCAGATCCCGCAGCAGCGCGTCATAGCCTTCACGTCCGGATTCCGGCGCGAGCCGGTAGCCGCCTTTGCCATCCGCCCCGAAGGCATCCCCGGGGCGCACCGGGATAACGCGGTGACCTGCGGCGGCAAGCGGCGCAAAGGCAGCCTCGGCAAGACCTGCGGCATCCATGAAAACAAGCCAGGTTTGCGGCGGCAAGCTGTCAAAGCCCGCTTCGATATCGACATCAGTTTCCACAGCGCGGGGTCGCCAATGCGGCTGCCAACCCCAGTTTGTGATATCTTCAATCCGCCTCGGCGCGTCAGGCGCTGTTATCGCCGCTTTCCCCGGTGCGATGAAATATTGTTTGCGCTGAAAGGCATAGGTCGGAAGCGGGACGCGGCGGCGCGCTGCGTCGCCCCAGATCGGCGCCCAATCCACATCCACACCGCAGGCCCAGAGCCGCCCGATAGTGGCAATATGCCACTGGTCATCGGGTATCGTCTGCTCCGGGTGGCGCAAACCGGCTATGACCTGCGCCGCCGGCACCCCGTTGGCTTGGGCAAGTGAGGACAGGGCGCGACCCGGACCGATCTCCAGAAACACGCGGTTCGGGGCTTTCAGCCTGTCCATACAGGCAGCGAAATTTACCGTGTTGCGCAGATGTGCGACCCAGTAATCCGGATCGGTGGCCTGCGCCGCCGTCAGTTCCACGCCTGTCCGGTTCGAGATAACCGGAAGCTGCGGCGCATGCAGCGTGATCGACCGAAGGTAATCCGCGAACCGGGCGAGGATGGGTTGCAACATGCGGGAATGGGCGGCGATGTTGATTGCAATGCGCTGAGTCTCAATCTCTTGCGTCGCCAGCGTTTCTGCCAGGGTTTTCAACGACGCATCGGGGCCGGATACCACACAGAGACCGGGCGCATTGACGCTTGCCATGTCGAGATCAGCGCTCAGCAGCGGGCGAGCCTCCGCCTCATCCAGTGGGATCGACAGCATCCCGCCGGGTGCGATGGTATCAAACAGCATGCCGCGCAGGTGGATCAGGCCGATGCAATCTTCAAAGCTGAGAACACCCGCAAGACAAGCGGCAGTATTCTCGCCCATCGAATGACCGACCAAGGCGGCAGGTTGCACGCCCCAGGACTGATAGAGTTTCGCGAGCGCGAATTCGGTGATCATGATCAGCGGAAGCTGCGCCGAAGGCCTTTTCAGTGCCTCATTCGCGGCATCTTCCGCACCTTTTTCAGGCAGCCACAAAGCCCTTATATCAAAATCCAGTTTCGGTTGCAGGATGCCCAAGCCACGGTCCATCCAATCGGCAAACTCCGGTTCTGTCTGGTACAGATCGCGCGCCATGCCCGCGAATTGCGCGCCGCCACCGGGGAACATGAAGACCACTTCGGGCGCGTCCAACGGCTCATGGGTCCAGATGCGCCGAGGGTCCGCGCCTTCCAGCAAGTCTGCTGCCTGCGTGTGGCTTTCAGCCACGATCACGCGGCGTTTTTCAAAGGCGCGGCGGCCTTCTTTCAGCGTCCAGGCCACATCGGCAAGCGGCTGTTCGGGGTGGGCGCGCAGATGGGCGGCAAGGTTTTTCGCCTGCCCGTCGAGCGCCGATTTGGATTTTGCCGATAGCACCAGCAGTTGAAACGGCCAATCGCTTTCGTTTGATGGGCCGCGGTCGGGCGCTTCTTGCAACACCACATGGGCGTTGGTGCCACCAACACCAAGCGAATTCACCCCCGCACGGCGCGGGCCTTTGCGGCGCGTCCACTCGGTCAGCCGGTCATTGACGCGGAAAGGCGACCTTTCGAAATCAATCGCCGGGTTCGGCGTGGTATAGTTCAGGCTGGGCGGCATCTGCGCGTGGTGCAGCGCAAGGCTGGCCTTGATCAGGCTGGCGACCCCTGCCGCCGTATCCAGATGGCCGATATTGGTTTTCACCGATCCGATGCGGCAAAAGCCCGTCTCATCAGTGGTTTCGGCAAACGCCTCCGTCAGCGCCGCAACCTCGATCGGGTCGCCAAGAAAAGTGCCGGTGCCGTGACATTCGATATAGTCAATCGTATCTGCCGTGACGCCCGCAACCGCCTGTGCTTCGGCAATCGCGCGGGCTTGACCATCGACCGAAGGTGCCAGATAGCCAGCCTTGGCGGCGCCGTCGTTATTGACTGCCGAGCCTTTGATGATCGCCCAGATATGATCGCCATCGCGCAGCGCATCCGCTGCACGGCGCAACACCACAACCCCGGCGCCGGAGCCGAAAACCGTCCCCTGCGCGCTGGCATCAAAAGCGTGGCAATGGCCATCGGGCGACAGGATTTCGCCCTCGTTGAAAATATAGCCGCGCCCTTGGGGCAGCTCAATCGTCACACCGCCCGCCAGCGCCATATCACATTCACCGGTCAGCAGGGCTTGCGAAGCGTAATGCACCGCGACCAAAGAGGTGGAGCACGCCGTCTGCACGTTGATCGACGGGCCCTTGAGATCGAAAATATGGCTGACGCGGGTGGCAAGGAAATCCTTGTCGTTGCCAGTATGGCGCAGCAGGAACATGCCGGTGTTTTCCACCAGATCGGGGTTGGAACACAGGTTGAAATAGAAATAGCTGCCCATGCCGCAGCCACCATAAACCCCGATCGCGCCCGGGAAGGACTCCGGCGGATGGCCCGCATCCTCCAGGGCTTCCCACGCCACTTCGAGAAACTGGCGGTGCTGCGGATCAAGGATCGCGGCCTCTTTCGGCGAGAAACCGAAAAATTCCGCGTCGAAATGGTCAAAACCCTCCAGGGGTGCCGCGGCAGGAACATAGTTGCGGTGCCGCAGGCGCTCTGGGCTTTCGCCTGCGGCCAGTAACTCAGCTTCGCTCAAATGGCGGATGTTTTCGACGCCCGCCGCCAGATTGGACCAATATTGCGCAACAGTTGCCGCACCCGGAAGATGCGCCGCCATGCCGATAATCGCGATATCATTGTCGCCGAATGTTGTTTGGTCCATCAGGTTTGTCATTCCGTCTGCCTGTGGCCCTCCCTTCCGCGCGCTCGTAATAGGCAGGCCGCCACCTGCCGCTGCAAAGTAATTGTTCTTCTACGATAAAATATCTTAAACGCCGCTCCGTGAACACCCGCATTGGTGTTCATGGTGGAGTGGTTCATCATCCGGGACAATGCCGCAGTCTTGCCACATTCCTGCCATTTTGCTTGCAAGAACGCGCCTAAATCGCGGTTCAATTGTGGCAAAACCGTGGACATTTTGACGGCTGCGGCATAATGACCGGGCGATTGGCCCGGCTTTGGAAACGGTGAAGGGCGCTTGTTTTGCCCGTCTGGCAGCGAATCATCATTAGTTCAATGGGCGTCACAGCACGGTGCGCGGGCCGTTGGCATTGGCCAATCCGGCGCGCCATGCTGCCTGCCGATTGCTGCGGCGCTGGGTTGCAAGCGCCTCGGCATAGCCAAAAAGCGCCCCGCCCATCAACCATGTGAACGGGATCAACGTCGCATTCGGCAGCAGGTCCACAAGGTTCACGGCATATATCAGCGCGACGGTGCAGGCAAAGCGTGAAAACACCCGCGATGGCGACAACAGTGCCTCCCGCCCCAACAACATCAATGGCAGGATCAAAAGCCCGAATTCCGCGATATAGCCCAACCAGCCATAAGTCCCCAACACGATGATCCAGCGCCCATCTGGGATTGTCAGTATCCGTCCCGTCCCCGGGTCCAGAATCAGGTTGCGACCATAGCCCCCCCACCCGAACCACGGCTTGAGCAGCGCGCGGGCCAGCAGTTCCTCCTCATTGGTGATCCTGAATTGAAGCGATTGATGCCGCTCCGGGCTGTAGGCCATCGCATAGTCAAGAATCCGGTCCAAAGGCACAAGCTGCGCGCCCCGCAGCAGCGGATAGGTGATGATGACCGCGGCAATAGCCGCTGCGAAGATCAACTGCCACCGCCGCCCGACCAGCAGAATTGCAGGGGTCAGCATCAGCGCATATACCATCGGCCCCACGCTTTTGCAGATGTAAAGCACGCCCAGCAAATAAAGGAAAACCATCAGATTTTTCGGCCGCGCCTCAGCAGTCCCCGTGCGCAAAACAACCAGCGCCGACATCGCTGCCATCAACGCGAAAAAGGCCACCCAAAGCCCGTGAGGCATGAAGACCATCGGGCGGAAGCCGCCGTCCCGCATGCTTTGTGAGAAATCGTGCTGAAAGAAACCATAGACCCAGATGTTGATTTGCGGCGACAGCCGCGCCTCCAACAGCATCGGAACCGAATAGACCAGACCCGCCGCGACCAACGCCCCGACAATCGCCTTCATCCCGGCTTCGGTTTTCAGGATGTGCCGCGCAAGGAAAAACGGGATCAGGGCAATGAACTGATAGCTGATCATCGAGAAGCTGTCGTAAAGCCGCATCGCAGGCACCGGCTTTTCCACAATCGGAATCGCATCCGGGTTGGTCAGCGCCGTCGCAAACGGGCTGACGATATAGAGCACGATCAGCAATCGACCGACAAATCCCTGCGGCAGAAAACTGATCCGTTCATCCAGCACCCAGATCGTCAGCACCAGCGCGCACAGATTGGCAATGGTGAATTTATCCATTTCCGGCACAGCAGGCAGGTCAAAATTCGCCAAAGGCGGCAGCAGCATGTAGGCGGCAAGGATTGACCAGACCAGCGCCTTTTCCGGCGGCAAGCGTCGAAACAGCACCGTCGCGATGACGGGCCAAAGCAGCAACATAAGATAGGCAAGCGCGTTGGGCATCGCCTTGCAACTGTCCTTTCCAATCCGCGCGCGGACCGAGGTTCGCGACGGCACAATCTAGCATAGCATTACAGGCCAGACCATCATGGCACCGCACACCACGCGCGGTTGTTGCATCGGCAACGCAACGCTTAAACCATGTCCGGGCAAGCAAAATCATCACTTGGCAAAGCGAAATTCGTTATTCCGGCACTCACCCGCCTCATTCGCAGCAAATGCGGAAACAGAGTGTTGCAACCCTCCGCGCCAAATTTTTCGGCACCGCCCCATCGCCTGAATCCTTTTATCATGCTAACGCAATGCTGCGCGTTACGATTGGGTCTTCATCGTGAAATTTACGTTTGCCGACACTGTGATAACCATCACCCACCCGGACGCCGCCTCGGTTCTGGCAGCGGTGCAGCAAAGGCTGACGGCGGGAAAGGGCTTCGCGCTCGCCACGATCAACCTTGATCATCTGGTAAAGTTGCGCGCCAATGCCGCCTTCCGTGCCGCTTATGCACTGCAGGATATGGTGGTGGCCGATGGCAATCCGGTTGTGTGGTTGTCGCGGCTCGCAGGGCAGCCGGTTTCATTGGTCCCCGGGTCTGACCTCGTTCTGCCTTTGGTGCGGGTGGCGGCGCGGGTTGGGCGGTCGGTGGTTCTATTCGGCAGCACTGCCGCAGCGCTGGAAGGTGCGGCGCAGACATTGCGCGAACAGGGGCCGGGGGTGAAGATTTCCCAAACCATTGCGCCGGAATTCGGCTTTGACCCAAGCGGTGCGGCGGCTGAAACCTTGCTCACCCGCATCGGTCAGGACGGTCCTTGCCTGTGTCTGATCGCACTTGGCGCCCCAAAGCAGGAACAGTTCGCCGCCCTTGGTCGCAAGATCGCGCCGCAGGTCGGATTCGCGTCAATCGGGGCGGGGGTGGATTTCCTGTCCGGCCATCAACACCGCGCGCCAGAGTGGGCGCGTCGTTTTGCGGTTGAGTGGCTTTGGCGCATGATGCAAAGCCCGAAGCGCCTGTTGCCGCGCTATCTGTCCTGCGCCGCGATCCTGCCGGGTCAGGCGCTTTCCGCCATGCGCCAGCGGCGTTAGGTCATTTGTATTCAATCAGGCCGCTGCCGCTGCGCCGCAGGCGACCGAACCAATAGCCCATTACGCCCTGCGCCTCGGGCAGTTTGCCCAAAACGGTGAAAAACGCCGCCTCCGGCCCCATCCGTGGCAATAAGCGCACCACTTGCACCGGCCAGAGCAGCAACACGGCAAACCCCAGCGGATGGAACAGACCGGCTGCAACCGCCAACAAGGGAACGGCCAACCCCCAGAACAACGCGCGTCGGCTCTCCGTGACCCAATGACGCTCCGGTGCCTTGCCATGAAGCGCGGCACCTTCGGCGAAGGCATGGCCCGCCCGCCTGTTGCGCTGCCACCATTGCGCGATCCGGGTGATCGCCGCGTCATGCAGCGTCATTTCGGCGTCAATGCGCCAGATTTCATGGCCGAACCGGCGCAGGCGAAGACACAGTTCCGGCTCCTCCCCCGCGATCAGACTTTCACGAAAGCCACCGACAGCGCGCAAGTGCGCTACCCGCATCAGCGCGTCACCGCCGCACGCCCGCGCCGGGCCGATCGGCGTGTCCCACTCCCGATCACACAGGCGGTTATAGGGGGAGGCGTCGGGAAAACGCTCCCTCCGGCGCCCACAGATCACGGCGGCGCGTGGGTGGTCGGCCATCGCCGCAAGGGCCGCAGCGACCCACCCGGCATCAACCACACAATCCCCGTCGACAAACTGCACGAATTCCGCCGTCACCTCTGCCAACCCGGCGTTGCGCGCGCGGGCAGCGGTGAAGGGTTGCGACATATCCAGCGCCAAGACCTGCGCCCCCAACCCACGCGCCAATGCAACGCTGCCATCGCCAGAGCCGCTGTCAACATAGATCACCCGCGCCACCTGCGGCAAAAGCGAGGCGATGCAGGCGCGCAACCGCTCGCCCTCATTGCGGCCGATGACCACGGCGTCAACGCAGTGCCGCGTGTCGGGAAAGGAAGGGAAGGCGGGCATGGGGCAGATTTTCCAGGGGGGGGTTCTGGGTGGCTATGATCCTGATCATAGGCGCCCGAAACGGCTTTGA
>NZ_JAKDLJ010000471.1 GCF_030452865.1 Pseudorhodobacter sp. | reverse complement strand
CGCAATTTGCGGCAACAGCCAGGCAACCGAAGCGCATCTCGCGCTGGCCGAAGGGTTGCTGGCGGCGGTCGGCCAAGTGGTGCGGCTGGAGGGGGAGCATCAGATTGATGCGGTGACCGGGCTTTCCGGCTCCGGCCCGGCCTATGTCTTTCATATGATTGAGGCAATGGCGCAGGCCGGCGAAAGCGTGGGGCTTGCTCCCGATCTGGCGATGCGTCTGGCACGGGCAACAGTCTGCGGCGCCGGAGAACTGGCGCATCAATCCACTGAAACGGCGGAACAATTGCGCATCAATGTGACATCCCCGGGGGGCACGACTGCGGCGGGTCTCAAGGTGCTGATGGCGGAACTGCCTGAGCTGATGCGCCGCACCGTTCGTGCCGCCACCGAACGCGGGCGAGAGTTGGGGAAATGATCGGCTACGAGGATTTCGCCAAGGTTGATATCCGCACCGGCACCATCACCCGCGCCGAACCTTTCCCCGAAGCCCGCAAACCCGCGATCAAACTCTGGATCGACTTCGGCGGTGATCTGGGCGAAAAACGCTCCTCTGCTCAGATCACCAGTCATTATGCGCCCGAAAGCCTCGTCGGGCGGCAGGTGCTTGCGGTTGTCAACTTTCCCGCGCGCCAGATAGGCAAGGTGATGTCAGAGGTGTTGGTTCTCGGTGTACCGGATGCGACGGGTGAGGTGGTGTTGATCGGCCCCGGTCATGCCGTGCCGAACGGAGGAAGATTGTTTTGAGACCCGAAGTCCTGATCACCCGTCCGATGCCTGACAAGGTTATCGCCGAGGCGTTGACCAAACTGTCGCTCACCATCCGCGAAGATACCACGCCGATGACCGAAGCCGAATGTATCGACGCGTTGCACCGCTATGACGCGGTGCTGCCGACCTTGGGCGACCGTTTCAACACCGCAGTGTTTGCTGCTTCCCACGCGCCGCAGTGTCGGCTTCTGGCAAATTTCGGCGTTGGCTACAACCATATCGACGTGGCGGCTGCCAAAGCCGCAGGTATCCTCGTCGCCAACACTCCGGGCGCAGTGACCGATGCCACCGCCGATATCGCGATGACGCTGATGCTGATGACTGCGCGGCGCGCAGGCGAAGGCGAACGGATGGTGCGTGCTGGGGCCTGGCAAGGCTGGTATCCAACGCAACTCCTGGGTGCGCATGTCACCGGCAAAACCGTTGGCATCATCGGGATGGGACGCATTGGCAAAGCCATCGCCAAACGCGCGCATTTCGGTTTTGACATGCAGATACGCTATTTCAACCGCTCACCCGTTGCCGAACCCGATGTGTCGTCACAGCAGGTTGATCTGGCACAGGCCCTCGCCTCCGATTTTGTGGTGATCGCGGTTCCGGGTGGCCCCGCGACCCACCATCTGATCGGGCGTGAGGCGCTGGCACAGATGAAACCCCATGCCTTCCTGATCAACATCGCGCGCGGTGATATCGTCGACGAATCCGCTCTGATCGACGCGTTGCACAACAAAACCATCGCCGGCGCGGGCCTCGACGTGTATGAGCACGAACCCGAAGTCGCCCCGGAATTGATCGCGATGGAAAACGTAACCTTGCTGCCGCATCTTGGCACGGCATCGCTGGAAGTGCGTGAAGCGATGGGCCTGATGGCGGTTCACAACCTTTTTGCCTTCTTTGATGGCAAGCCGCTGCCCAACCCTGTCTGACACCATGACGATCTTCTCTGCAAAAATATCCTCGCCGAAGGCCCCGGCCCAACGCGGGCGCACGTTCTGGCACCGTCCATGGCAATGCCGGCTGCGGGGGCTCGATGCCCCCAAAGACGGCATCCCCTTGCGATGATCATCTCGTTTCGGCGCAAGTTCATTTTCGTGCATATCCCGAAAACCGGCGGCACCGGTCTGGCGCTCGCGCTGGAGGCGCGGGCGACGAAGGATGACATCCTGATCGGCGACACGCCCAAGGCGTTGGCCCGACGCGGACGGATCAAGACGCTACCTGCCAAGGGGCGGCTTTGGAAACATTCCACACTTGCGGATATTGACGGGCTGGTTTTACCCGAGGCAATGACGGAAATGTTCATTCTGACGCTGGTGCGCAACCCATGGGACCGGGTGGTCAGCCTCTATCATTGGCTGCAATCACAGTCCTTCGATCATCCTTTTGTGCCGCTGTCGAAGGCTCAGAGCTTCAGTGATTTCCTGTGTCACCCGGCGGTGAGCAGCAGCCTTCGCGCGGCGTCTTCGGCGTCGTATATGCAGGATGCGCAGGGGAAAGACCGGTGCAGCCTCTATCTGCGCCTTGAACATCTGGCCGAGGATATTACGCCATTTGAACAGCATCTCGGCTTCCACCTTGGCCCGCTTGGCCGCGTCAATACCTCAAATCGGCAGGCGGATTGGCGGGGGTATTATACCAGGCAGACCGCCACGCTGATCGCTGATTGTTTTGCCGATGATATCGCGCGCTTTGGCTATGGTTTCGACGATGCGGTAAAGCGCGGCGCGGGATAGCGCCACGCTTTGCGC
>NZ_JAKDLJ010000082.1 GCF_030452865.1 Pseudorhodobacter sp. | reverse complement strand
CTGACGGCTCTGGCACCCCGCTTTCGGGGACGCGCAGCAATGATATCTGGCTGATCGACCTGACAACGGCGCTTGGTCCGAATGGCGTGCTGAACCCTGGTGACACGACAACGGCGCTTGCCGTTTCGCTGTTACTTGATCCGGCGGAACGTGCGCCGTTCGAACATGGGGTGCGCGTGTTGCCGGGGGCCAATGCCGCACCGGTGATTGTAGAGGATTCCCGGACGGACGCCGCAATCAGCGAACTTTATAGCCAAAAGATAACGGCGGTTGATGTTGACGGCGATCCCATCGGTTTCGTGCTCATGCAGGGGCCGGAAGGCATGGTGATCGACGCGGTGACGGGCGTTATCTCATGGACACCGGGGCGCGAGGCGGATGAAACCTCCTCGGTTCTGGTGCGCGTCTATGACGATCAGGGCAGCTATAGCGATATTTCATGGGATATTGCGATCAGCGCCGGTGTGAACCACGCGCCCGGCATCGTGCCGCCGAACGCGGTCATCACCCTGACCGAGGGTGAGGAGATGCGCCTGCCGGTGATCGCGTCGGATCAGGACAATGACAGCATTCTTCTGTTTGCGGACAACCTGCCGAAAGGCGCCTATCTGGACCAGCAGACGCAGGAACTGGTCTGGCGGGTTTTGCCGGGCCAACGCGGCGTTTACGCGAATGTCCAGATCGGCGCCAGCGATGGCGCGAAAGAAACGACGGAGCGATTCACCATAATCGTCTATCCCGGCAATGCAGCACCCGTGGTTGCAACGCCGCAGCGCCTGACCGTGCGCGAGGGTGATCCGATCCGCATTCCGCTGGTCGCCTTTGATCCCGAAGGGGAGGGGTTGAGCTTCCGCGCGCCGGTTCTGCCTGCGGGTGCCGTCATCAACCCGAAAACCGGGCTTTTCGAGTGGACACCGCGTTTTGACCAGAAGGGCAGCTATTCCATCCCGGTTCTGGTTTCCGATGGGGCGACAACGGTGCAGGTCTCCATTGATCTGGAGGTGGTGAACGCCAATGGCGCACCGGTCCTGCAAGGGTTCGAGGATTGGACCGTGGCCGAAGGCCAGGCGATTTTCTTCCGCACCACCGGTTTCGATCCTGACAATCCGCTTTTCGTGCTGCCGGAACGTGATGACAGCGGCGCTTTGGTCTATTACACCGGGTCGCAGCGCGAAAGCATGACCTATACCATGACGGGTCTGCCCGAGGGTGCAACCTATCACGCCGGAACCGGCCAATTCGCCTGGACCACGGATTACGCCGACGCGGGCCGTTATGTCGTTCATCTGACGGCGCGGGATGATGGCGACGGCACGGGGGCTGCGCTGGAGCGCAGCCTTGATATTGTGCTGACCGTCACCGATGTAAATCGCCCGCCGGTCTTGCCCGACCTTCCCAACCGCAACGTTCAGGCCGGTGCAACGCTGGATATCCCGCTCGCTTCGGTTGACCCCGATGGTGGAGCGTTGATTGTTTCCGCCTTTGCAGTGCGCACGGGTGGCGCGGATCAGCTTTCGATTGACCCGAATCCGGTGCCGCTGGACGGAACTTCGCCGCTCGGTTCGCTGATCCTCGATCAAAACGGCGACTACCTGTTGCGCCTGACCCCGCAGGCACTGGACCGGGGCAATTGGCGGATCGAGTTGCGCGTTGCCGATGACGGCAACGGGCAAGCGGGGAATGTGCAAAGCGACACCGGTAGTTTCATCCTGACGGTTGCAGCGGAAAGCCTTGGGCCAAAGCTGACACCCGTGGCGGGGCTGGTGGCGCTGACCGGTTTGGCGACCGAATTCGTGTTCAACGCCAGTGATCCGGACAGCGGCGTGATCACTTGGCAAGCGACTGGCCTGCCCGCAGGTGCAGTATTCGCGCCCACGGCAAGTGGAACGACGGCGCGGCTGTCTTGGGCGGCGGGCGCTGTGGATGCCGGGGAATATCAGGTCACTTTGAAGGTCAGCGACAGTTCCGGCAAGACTGACAGCATGGGTTTTGCGCTGCGGGTGCGCGCGACCAACGGTGCCCCGATCCTGACGCCGGTGGCGCGGCTGGACGTAGCGGAACTTGCCACGCTGACCCATGTGTTTGAGGCAGCAGACCCGAATGGCGACGCGCTGACCTTTTCGGCAACCGGGTTGCCGGGGGGTGCCATCCTTGATCCGTTGTCGGGCAAGCTGATCTTCAAGCCGCACAGCTTTCAGGCGGGGGAATATCCGCTGGTCGTGACGGCCAGCGATGGCAATCGCAGCACCAGCATCACTGTGCTATTGGTCGTCGCCAACACCAACCGCGCGCCTGTGTTCATTGCCACCCCGCCGCAGACCGGGCGGGAGGGCGATCCGCTCAGCTTCCGTTTGCTCGCCTCCGATATTGATGGCGACGGTATTTTGTTTGAGCCGGTCGGCGCGTTGCCACCGGGGATGAAGCTGGATGCGCGCACAGGCGTTGTCACCTGGACGCCGGAATATCTGCAAGCCGGAAGCTGGACCGTCACTTTGCGCGCACGCGATGCGGCCGGGGCAGCAACCGAGCAGGATGTGCAGGTCCGCATCCTCAACACCAACCGCGCGCCTGTTGTGACGGTGCAAAACCGTGCCGTTGTTTTGGGGGAAACGCTGGATACAATCCTTCGCGCCACCGATCCCGACAGCGACGATACCGTGGTCTTGCGGATCGACAATCTGCCGCCGGGAGCGAGTTTCAACGCGGCGACAGGGCGACTGCGGTTTACGCCGGATGCGGGGGATCTGGGCGATCTGGTGCTGCGGGTTGTGGCCTTTGACGGCTCGGTGGAAACCGCGGGCCCGATGGTGATCCGCGTGACGCGAGAGCCGGTGCCACCGGTTGCAGTGCTGGATGTGACACCCGGATTCCCGGCGTTGCCGGGGCAAAAGGTAACGCTTTCGGTCGCCGGGTCCGGTCTGGTTCCGGTGACGGGCTACCGGCTGACGCTGGATGGCAAGGTATTGGCGCTGGACAATCTGGGTCGTGCCAGCTTCGTTCCTGCGGTGCCCGGCAAATATACCGCCGTGCTGGAAGTCACCGATGCCGATGGCCGGGTTGGCCGCGCCGAACGGGTGATCGCGGTGCGGAATGCCACGGATCGGCGCGCGCCGGATCTGGTGCTGAACGTCACCGACGGCGCAGTTCTGGGCCTTGGTGACATCTCCGGGCGCGTCAGCGATGCCAGCCTCGATCAATGGCGCTTGTCTCTGATCGACAAGGGTGGCAATGCGCGCATCCTTGGGGCAGGGGGCGCAGAGCTTGACGGCGCGCTGGCGTCCTATGATCCGGCCCTCGTCCAGTCCGGCTTTTATACGCTTCGGTTGGAGGCGACGGACCTTGCCGGATTGCGCAGTACCCTTGACCGTACCGTCGAAATCCTTCCCACCGGCGCATCAGCCTTGCGGCGCGTGGAGACGGATGCAGTTGTCACGCTCGGCGGTGTCACACTGTCACTGCAACGGGTTCTGGACGCGCGCAATGCGGGCGCGGTGGGGGAGTTTGGCCCCGGCTGGCAAGCTGGTTGGGCCGATCTGAACCTTGATGCCGGACCGGCGGCCAACGGCAACCGCGCGCTGCGCGAAGGCGACCGGGTTCACCTGACCGCACCGGATGGCACACGGCTGATCTTTACAGCGCGCTTTGCCACCACGCGGATTGCCGGGTTCAATCAGGTTGAGCTGCTGTTCGACAGCTCCGTCGCCGGATATGCGCTGACACAGCGCGGGCCGGTGTTGATGGCGGCGGAAGGCGGAGTGTTCGATGCCGTTCTGGGCCTGCCCTATTCACCCTTCGCGGCGGTCGACGCGAGTCTCACGCTGACCACGCCGGACGGTACAGGCTGGCAGGCCGATGGCGCAGGCAATATCACCGGCATTGTGCAGAACGGTCACCGGTTGCGGGTTTCCGACAGTGGCATGATCGCCGCGAACGGTGACACGGTAAGCGTGATCACCAATGCCTATGGTGCGATTGCCGGGCTGCAACTGCCCGATGGCGCGCGCGTGATCTATCTTTACGACGCGGCGGGTCGGTTGAGCTTTGTCGGTCAGGCTGGCCGTGACCCGGTGCTTTACGGCTATGAAGCGACAGCGGCGGGTCGCCTGCTTGCGGTGACAGGGCCGAATGCGGCGTCTTACAGCTACCGCGCGGATGGTACGGTGCAAACCGTCGCAGGCGGGCATCATTTTGGTGTTCTGGCGGGTGCGACGGCGTTCGACACTTCGCTTGTGGCGAATGGTTCGGCCACTGCAACGATTTACCTGCGTGACAGCGAAATAGCCACGGCCGGGGGCCGCGTCCTGCTGCGGGTTGAGGCGACAGGACCGGGGGCCGCGACACTGCGCCTGAACGGGCAGGAGCCACTGTCTGTCAGCCAGACCACCGGGCGAAGTGTTGCAATCTTTGCGGTGGAGACCGCGGGACTGCATGTCGTGACCATGGCGGCGGCAATCGCGGGCGGTTACCGCTTGCAGGTTGCAGCGGCGGGTGACGTGAACAGCGATGGCACCGTGGACGGCACTGATCTGGCGGCCTTTGATCTGACCGCAAGCGATATCAACGGTGACGGCGTCGCGAATGCGCGCGACCGGGCACTTTTGATGCAGAACTTTGGGCTTCTGGCCAATTCCGCACCTGTCATCACTCCGCAAACCCGCAAAACCTATGCCGACCTCGCCATTCGTATTGATCTTGGCACGATGGCAGCGGACGCAGAGGGTGACGCGATCTTCTTTGAGGTTCTGGGCGCGAATGGTGGCGTGGCAGAGCTTGCGCCCGATGGCCGGACCTTGCTGTTTACACCGCAAGCGGGGCGGACAGGGGATGCGCGGATCTATCTGCGCGCCTCGGACGGACATCGCTGGTCGGATGTGACCGAACTGACGGTAGATATCTCCAGCGCGGCGCTGGAGGAAATCGAGTTTGCGCAACGCGCGCCCGAACTTGCCGATGGCGAACGCCGCGATTTCGCGATCTTCGGCGCTTTTGCCGATGGCGGTGTAGTGGCCCTGCCGGAAGGCTATGTCACGGTCAACATCGCTGATCCGACGATTGCAGCCATGCGGCGCGGCCAGTTGGAAGGCCGGAGTGACGGGTTTACCCGCCTGATCGCGACCCGGGGTGCGATTTCTGCCGCCACCGTCGTCCGCGTCGGTGCGTTGGACCCCTATGACCGCGCGCTGGTGAATTTCGGTGCCGATGTCTACCCCGATGCTGTGATGATCACGCCCGGCGCGTCGCGTCAGCTTTTGCTTTTCGACAATGATGGCACCAATGTCATCGCGACTCGCGCGGATGAGGTGATCAGCTACGTTGTCGATGGCAGCATCGTGCAGGTGACGGCGGATGGCAGGATCATCGGGCTGAAACCGGGTCAGACCACGGTGCAGGTTATCTTCCGCGCTACGGAAATACTGGTGCCGGTCACGGTTGTTGCGCCGGTTGTCGCGACGAATGTGCCTGTGGGGCGTGACGGTGGCATTGTCGCGAATACTGATGGCTATCAGGTCGCGATTGCGGCGGGTGCAATGCCCCGCGCAACTGCGGTGACGATCACAACGCTTGATCAGTCAGACCTCGACGCGCCACCGATGCCGACGGGCATGGGGTTTGAATTCGCGGCTGCCTTCAATCTGGATACCGGCGATGTGCCAATGCAGGTTCCGATGCAATTCGCGGTGCCGACCACCCTTGCCGCCGGGGAACGGGTGCTGTTCTACCGGATCTCGGATTTCGTGACCGAAGACGGCACGCTGGTGAAAGGTTATCAGGAAGTCGATTCCGGCTGGGTCGATGCGAATGGCGTCGCCCGCACCGCATCGCCACCGCATGACGGGCCAACCACCGCAGGGCAATATGCGGTGATGAAGGTTGGGGTCAGTCAGGCGCGGCAGTTGACCGGGATTACCAATGTTGCCCTGAAAGGCCCGCGCGACGCGGTTCAGACCTCTGCCTTCGTTGCAAACACAGGTGGTGGTGTGTTCATCGGCGCATTGAATGCGGGCGGCAATTTCACCATCACCTTGCCCAATGCGATCAAGAAAATCGCGGTGTCCATCATCAACGGCGAAACGCTGAAATTCGTGCGCTCGGCGTTTCTGACGGTGTTTGAAGGCATCACTGACATGGTGGTGAATATTGTCGGGACCGGTGGGTTGCTGGACCATCTGACCACGGAATTCCCGGTCATCGAAGAAACGACGGTCCGTTATACCGATGATCAGGGCACCGCGCTGACCACCAATCAGAAGCTGGAGCTGAAAGGCACCAACCTGTTCAAGACCGGCACGAATGCGCCGCCAAGCTATGTCGTCTTTGGCGATTTCCCCGAAGATGAGCTGCAAAGCAAACTGATGGAAATGGCGGCGGATGGCACGTTTGAACTGTTCCTGATCTCGGAAAATGGCGTCGGTCGCGCGATCCGCGCCGAAAGCCGGTCAGATGGTGGCAAGCAGATCCTCAGCGTCGATCCACCGCGCAGCGTTTCGGTGGGCCAGGTGCGGGTGGCGAAATTCGGAACGGAGTTCTCGCTCAGCCAGATTTTGCCTTCGCTGACATCCTATGCCGAAAGCACGAATATTTCGGGTGGCGTCAAGGATTTGGCGGTCCGCATCTCTGAAGCGGTTTCGATCAGTTCGGACTATCGCAACACCTATATGGTGGTGGAACGCGGGATCACGCAGCCCGATGGCACCAAAGTCACCAATGTTCACGGCACGATTGATCAGCTTGTGGTCGCGCGCGAAATGCCGCTTGATCCGGCGCAACTGACGCCGGCAGAGTTGAAGGAATACAACGACAGCGACAAGAAAATCCTGCCGACGCGGACGGAATTGATTGTCCGGATTCCGATTGGCGATCTGGATGCAACCGGCGCACCTACCGGGCAAACTGTCAGTCCGCAGAAGGTTGCAACAACGCCGGATGGAACGCGGCTTTATGTCTCACTGAAAGGTGTGGGCGGTATCGCGGTTGTCGATGCGGTGATGTATCGCCAGATGGATGCCAACGCACTGAAAGACGGCATCAACTATATCCAGATCCCCGGCAATCCGGCATTGACGGAACTCTTTTTCGATGCCAGCGGCAAACGTCTTTACACCATAGATACCAAAAGCTCGATGCTTTACGTTATCGGCACCAACCAGAACGATCCTTTCAGCTACAACAAGGTGATAGGCAGCATCAAACTGGGTGGCAAGCAATGGTCCAACCTCGATGCAACGCTGACCCCCGATTTCCAGCAGCTTGTGGTGACGCAGGTTGACACCGCTGGCGGGCAAGCGGGCGGGCGCATGGCGATCTATGATCTGGGGTCGCTGAATGCGGAAATGGGAAAACCGTCGCCCGATGCCGAAAAGGCCCTGGTGGCGGAATTCGGTTCCAAGGAAAATGGCAACGGCACCTTCCTGCGCAATCCGCGTGGGGTTCAGACGCGGTACGGGGTGGATGACGGCTTGGCGCGGATCATCGTGCTGGACAACAATTATCTGAACAGGGCCGAAAATTACGCCGGCAGTATCTTTGTCTTCAAACGGGACAGCGGCGGCACATGGGCGCGGGACTCTGTCACCTATTTCGCGTTTCCGATAGATGCCGACCACGATAGTTTCATTGATCCCTTCACCATTGCCGACCCCGTGGATATCGTCTTTTCGCGCGATGGCAAACTCGCCTTCGTTCTTGGTCAGCGGCGTTTCAATTCCGAGATGATGGAGCGCAACCCGAATATGGCAGCGGAGGAGTTCCCCATAATCTCCTCGCGCTATTACAACCCGGCGGGCACCAATATCGCGGTGATGACCGGCTTGCTTGGCGGGGATGATAACAGCGCGCCAAAAGTGGTCGGTGCCACCCGTGGCATTCCGCAAAGCTGGGGAACGGCGCTTGGCCTGACCTCGGACGGCGGCGAAGTGATCATGTCGGGCGGGCGTCTGGGAACAACGCTGGTCTATGACATCAAGAAGGTCGAAGACCTGCTGGCAGCCCTTAGAACCAGGAACGGGCAAAATTCACCGCTTGGCATGCTTTACGATTTCCCGATTGATGATCTGAGTGCTGAGGGCGATTTCAACCCGTTCGGCCGGCCGGTGACCGCGCCGGAATATCAGTATGAGATCGACGAGCGCGCGCTGTTTGCGCTCTATCCCGGCCAAAATGCCAATGGCGGTTTTGCACTTCAGGTCGGCACCCCACCGGGGTTTGAGCGGCGCACCCCCATCGTGACCGGAGGCGTGTTGAACGGCTCCACCGGGTTGCGCAGTTCGATCAACATGGCACCCGCCGGGGTTGACGGCGCGATGGATATCACCAAGGCGAAAAACCGGCTGAGTTTGCAGGAGTATCGCGGCACCGGCGGCTATCCGCAGCCTAGCTTCGTATTCCAGTTGAATGATCTGGGCAATGTCACCGGCATGACCTTCACTGTGGCAGCCGCTGATCCGGCGAACGGGTTGTTTGCCGACAACCCTGACAGCGACACAGTGCGGGCTTTGAAGGCGCTTGGTTGGACAGATGTGACATCTGGCGAAGGCCTTGTGAAAGTCGATGGCAACCGCAACCGGATTTACACCAAATACTATACGTTGGCGCAGGTCAAAGACCTGATCGGCGACGATGGCCTGATCCGCATCACCTTGTCAGGCGACACGCTGCTGACCTTTGGCCAGCAATATTTCTGGGGCGTGGAACTGCACCGCCAGTCAAACGACAAACAGCACGAAAGCGAATTCGCCGAGGCCGCCTTCACCGTGGAACCGCGTCGCCCGGCTGACGGGGAACGCTATGCCTCCGTCACGGTGGTAACCCATGGATTCAGCGCGCCGTTCATTGGCGGGGTGCTGGACGCAACCTCGATCTATGCGCTGGCGAAGGCGATTGCGGCGAATTCAGAAGGCGTGGTGATGGTCTACAGCCCCAAGTTCGCGGCTGGTGGCACCGATCCCGGTCGCATCGGCAACTGGGTCGCGCTGGCAGGTGATCCGCTGACCGCGAATTCGCTTGTGCTGTTGCCGGATTGGACGGATGCCAGCGTTGCCAATGAAGGCGGTTTTGCCGAAGCGGCGGCAGATGCGTTCTACGCCGATATTCTGAAACTGAACGATCTTATCCCCGGCATGTTGCAATCACCGCTGCATTTCATCGGCCAGGATCGCGGCGCGGCGGTGAATTCCGAAATCCTGCAACGGTTGCTGGTCAAATTTGGCGATGGGGGTCTGGGCGCCATTCATGTGACCTCCATCGACCCGATGATGACAAAACAGCCGCAGATGGTTGTCGACACCAACAAATACCTCGGATTGATCGGCAAAATGGCCACGCTGACCAAGGTAGGGCTTTATACTCTGGGTCTTGGATCCGCCTTCGTGACGGTGGTGTCACAAGGTGCGACTGCGGCGGTTACCGGACCGTTGACGGCAACCGCATTCCGCTTTGCGCGCATTGCTGCCAAGTTCGAGGATATTATCAAAGACACCCAGCGCGCGGTGACCTGGATCGGGCTCGACAAGCTCGACTACAGTGATTTCCGTGACCCGATTGTGGTCAACTGGAAAGGTGTGGGCTATGCCGACAACTATTTCCAGACGGCGGGGTATAGCCCGAAACGATCATCCTTCACCACGGTCGGTGCGCCGGTTCCGACGGCGGATGTGAATATCAACCTGAACGGTCGCCCCGGCTTCTTTGAAGATGACGCGGTGCCCAACTGGGATATCGGCTTTTTTGCTGAAAACCAATACGGCCTTGGCGTCGGAACATTGAACGCCCGCGCCGTGGGCTGGTATCTGGGGACGGCGGACGTTTCGGCGCAGACCTTCACGGGGGCAGGAGGCTCATCGGAAAATATCTGGCGCGGGTTGTCGGATCGTTTTGCCGAAGTGAAAACCGCTTATAGCGCGCAGATCCCGTTCTTCAGTTCGGTCAGTTTCGATATCGGCAAACTCGCGCGGTTCTATAACGATGGTTCCGATGCCGCCGCAGCCGGTTTGCCGCCCTCTGCTCACAATATTCTGCAAGACCCGGACGCTTATGAAAAGAACCTGCGCAGTTGGTACATCGCGCGCGAGGATGAAAAAGCAGCACGCGGCGTCTCGCCGAATATCACCGGCAACTCCGCCGAGGATTGGGAAGGTGTCGCGACCGGCTGGTTCTACTCGGCGCTGGGTGGTGGCGCGATGTTGCGCATCCACAATCCTGCCGCATCCGTGGCGCGGACAAAGGCTGACCCGGTGACGTTGAACAACTCTCCCGACAGCGACCACAAGGAAGTGCTGGAATCGGTGTTTAACGGCAACTTCGAAGCCTCCTACCGGCCGTTCTTCGGGCGGGTGCCCGTGCTGGGCCGTTCTATGTATGAAATCCCCGGCTGGTCCTTCCAAGGTGGCGGACTTGGCACTGTGGACAACACGCAGCCGGAAATGACCGAGTTTTCAACGGCAACCAAGGTCATGGGCCTGCCGTTGCCGGGGCTTTCCTCACTTTCACTGGAATTCGACACGACAAGGATCGTGCATCTGCTGATCGAAAAGGGCATCGCCTCCACCCCGGCGGACGCAAAGCCGATTGCCGAGATGATCGGCAAGTTCATCAAGATATTCTTCCCGGAATCGGGTGCGGAAATTGCGGCCGATCGTGGCGGCCCCACTGATCCCGATGCTGCGGATGCCGTTGACCCGAAGGACGGCTTCTTCAAGAACCTGCCCGCTCTGCTGGAACGGCTTAAATCCGGTGACCTGCGCAAAGTGCTGGAAGTGTTCGTCAATCTTGAGAAACTTGACGGCGACATCTTCGGGTTTGTCACCGACAGCAAGCGTTGGGACAAGATCCTCGACAAGGCCGACAACGACACGTTGAAAGAGGCGCAACGGCTGCATCGCTTGCAGATGGCCGAGAAATACGTTCGGGCAAACGACCCGAACCGCAACATCGCAGATCTGGAGCAGGACTGGGCGAAAAATACGATCAAGTCGCGGGATGAGGCCAAAAAGGCCTCCAAAGCCGCCAAGAAGATCGGGGAACTTCTGGATAAACTGCCCGCGATCCTGACCTATCTGCAAGACCAGTTTGCAGCCTGGAGCTTTGAGATTCAGCCGAATGATGCGCTGATCCACAACACGATGGCATTCCCCGACACCGAAAACCGCCTTGGGATTGATGTCAAATGGACCGCCGGAACAGGGGGCTGGGCCAACTTCCCCGAAGTGGTGAACGGCATCAAGGTCTTTGCGGAAATTGATGGATCGCTGATCGAACTGGTGCCGGAACCGGGCTATATCCCGTCGCTGACTTCCGGCAATTTCGGCCATTTCGAGCGGCTGATGTTCACTGTTCCGGACGGTGTAAAAGGTCATTCCGGGCGCTTGATCGTACAGCATACCCCCGGCGACGGCGCGCGTGAGGCTAATGCGGAGATCAGGCTTTACGTCGACAACATCAGCTTCGACGGCGGGCTGACCCTGACGGATTCGTCAGACGACAG
>NZ_JAKDLJ010000470.1 GCF_030452865.1 Pseudorhodobacter sp. | reverse complement strand
GAAACGGCTTTGACCACGCCCCTGCACCCTGCTGCACCACATGGCCAACCCCTTCCAATTTTCCGCAATATCTGCTACTTATCAAACTGCTGGGCGGGGGCCCGGGCGAATCCTATGGCGCGCATCGCGGGCCGCCATCAAAAGGTAGTACCCTGAAAACTTGCCTGCTGCATTGCGGGTACAATTGCGTGTAACCGCCGAGGGGGGACCTTTCCCCACAGGCAGCAGGGGTCGGGATTCGGATGGCAAACCACGATATCTTGTTGAACTCGGTCGCATCTGTGGCTGATTTGGGGCATGCTCCGATGGAAGAAGACGATTTTCGCAAAATGGCGGATGCAGTGAAACGTCCAGTCACACAGGGCGTTTCGGTGTTTCGCCCGGTACTCGCCGCACCCAATCCGGTTGAGGTTACGCTGCCAGAGGTTGAACCGCAGGTGCCGATGCCGCTGGCCTTGTCGCCGCCAAGACCGGGGCGGGTGTGGGATTCCCTGAACCCGGCAACGCTGGATGAGGTGAAACTGCTTGGAAAAGGTCTGTTTACAAATCCGCAACAAAGCCCGGCGACCACACATTTCGACATGCTGCGCACCCGGATTTTGCAGGCGATGCAGGACCATGGCTGGAAGCGCATCGCGATCACGTCCCCCACCCATGGCTGCGGCAAATCCTTCGTTGCCGCCAATCTGGCTCTTTCTCTGGCGCGCAGACCGTCCAGCCGCACCATCCTGCTTGATCTGGAACTGCGCCAACCGGGGCTGGCGCGGATGATGGGGCTGTCCGAAATCGGCGCGCTCCGCGACTTCCTGAACGGCGATCAACCCTTGGAAAGTCATTTCCGCCGCATCGGCCGCACGCTGGCGCTCGGGTTGAACAGCGTGCCGGTGCCGGATGCGGCCGAGGTATTGCAAGAACCCGCCACCGCCGAAACCCTTGATGCGATGATGGCGCAGTTGCAGCCGGAACTTCTGGTGATCGACGCGCCGCCTGCCTTGGTGGCCGATGATGTGTTGTCGCTGTTGCCGCAGGTAGATGCGGTGTTGCTGATCATCGACGGCACCCGCACCACAGCCAAGGAAGTGCGCGCCTGCGAACGGCTGTTCGAAGGGCGCTGCCCGCTGATGGGTGTTGTTCTGAACCGCTCGCAGGATTTCGGCCTTGGTCGTTATCGCTATGGCATGAAATAGCGGGGCGCGGAGCATGGGTCAGATTCAGAGTATTGAGGAATTCATCGGGTTGCTGTTCCGGCGCCGCTTGCTGATTGGCGCGGTGACGGTGTTCGGCATCGTGATGACGCTGCTTTACGTCATTGCCAAACCCGATGTGTTTGAATCCACCGCCGTCATTCAGGTGCAAGGACCAACCGTCAGCAGCAGCGAGAATGCAGCAGCGGCGCGCGAAACCTCGGCCCAACGCCTGCAAGCGATCCAGCAGCAATTGACGACGCGCGAAAACATGCTCGCGGTGATCGAACGGCAGGGCCTATACCACGATTTGCCACTGTCCGATGACCAGAAAGTGCATCTGCTGCGCATTGCATTGAAATTCGACAGCGTCGCCAGCGCCGCATCAACCGGTTTCGGCACGCCGAGCGAGGTTTCCGCGCTGCTGATCAGCGCCCAAGCCGATACCCGCGCCAAAGCCGCCCATGTCGCGAATGATTTTGCTCAGGGCATTCTGGATGCCGGTGCTGCCGAACAGAACCAGCGCACCGAGGAAGCCGCGCGCTTTTTCAAGGATGAGGCCGACCAGTTGCAAGCCCGGATCGCCGCGCTCGAATCCGAGATCGCCACCTACAAGACCGCACATCGCGACGCGCTGCCGACCCAACGCGATATCGCAAGGACGGAGCTTTCGGGTCTGGAAACCGAGTTGCGCAGTCTTGATCAAGCCCTTGTGGCCGCCCGCAACGAATTGGCCGCGATTCAACGCAAGACCACCCAGCGCGCCACCGACAAACGACAGGCGGACACGCTGGAAACCCAGATCGAAACCCTTGCCGCCCAAGGCAAGGCACTGGAAGACCGGCGCGGCGAAATCATGGCCTCGCTCGGGCAAAGTCCGGAGGTGGACCGCACGCTGTCGGAATATGACCGCAGCCTCGATCAACTTCAGGCGCAGTTCGAAGTCGCGAACCGACGCGCGGCGGAGGCGGAAACCACCCAAAAACTCCAGGAACGGCAGCAAGGCGAAACCTTCACCATGCTCGAACGGGCCGCAGAACCTGATTACCCGATCAGTGGCGGCCGCCGGAAACTTGCATTCGTGGGCGCGGTGGGAAGTCTTGTATTTGGCGTGATCGTGGCCTTCCTTCTCGACCTGCTGAACCCGGTCATCCGTACCCGCGGCCAGTTGGAACGCGAATTGGATCTGCGCCCTATCGTGGCTATCCCGCCGCTCAGAACCAAGACCCGCCCGTTTTTCCAAAGCCTCATTCCGCCCCTTCCAGCGCTCGATGATCTTGCACGCGGAATGCCGAGGCTGAGCGCGACGTCGACGGGCACGGCGGCGTTAAGC
>NZ_JAKDLJ010000469.1 GCF_030452865.1 Pseudorhodobacter sp. | reverse complement strand
AATGATCCGGCCACCACCGAGACCAACACACTCCATATCGTCCCCAGCGCCACACGCGCATAACCTATCCTCTAAACCGGGGGCATAAAACATATAAAGGGGGTGGACCATGGCCGGACTTCTGGCGGGAAAACGCGGGCTGATCATGGGCCTCGCAAACGACAAGTCAATCGCGTGGGGCATCGCCAAAGCCTGCGCCGATCAAGGCGCCGAACTGGCGTTTTCCTATCAGGGCGAACAGTTGAAAAAGCGCGTCGAACCGCTGGCCGCCTCCGTCGGTTCTTCTGAACTGATCGAATGTGATGTCTCGGATGAAGGATCGCTTGACGCGCTGTTCGCGCGCATCAAGGACATCTGGGAAACCGTCGATTTCGTGGTCCACGCCATCGGCTTTTCCGACAAGAACGAATTGCGTGGCCGTTACGTCGATACCGGTCGGCAGAATTTTCTGATGTCGATGGATATTTCGGTCTATTCCTTCACCGCTGTCTGTCGGCGGGCAGCGGCCATTATGAAGCCCGGCGGCAGCCTGCTGACGTTGACCTATTACGGTGCCGAAAAGGTGATGCCGCATTACAACGTCATGGGCCTGTGCAAGGCCGCGCTGGAGGCATCGGTCAAATATATCGCCGAGGATCTGGGCAAGGACGGCATCCGCTGCAACGCAATCTCCGCCGGCCCGATCAAGACACTCGCAGCAAGTGGCATCGGTGATTTCCGCTATATCATGCGCTGGAATGAGCTGAATTCGCCGCTCCGCCGCAACGTCACGCAGGAGGAAGTCGGCAAAGCCGCGCTCTATCTGCTCTCCGATCTCGGCTCCGGCACCACCGGCGAAAACCTGCATGTCGACGCCGGCTACCACGCCATCGGCATGAAGGCAGTGGATGCGCCCGATATCGACGTGGTGACGGCCCGCGCGCAAAAGGGTGCCGAATGACCGCAGAACCGTTTCTGGTTCTGGTCCTTGTTCTGACAGTGGCGATCCTGTCGCCCGGTCCCGCGATCATTGCCGCAACGCAAATGGCGCTGTCACAAGGGCGAGAAAAGGCGTGGCCGTTCGGCCTTGGTCTTGCTTTCGGGGCATCGCTCTGGTGCCTGTTCGCGCTGTTTGGCATGGCGGCGGTGTTCAAGCTTTACCCTGCCTTGCTGCAAGCCGCAAAACTCGGCGGTGCGCTCTACCTGATATATATGGCTTGGGGCTTGTGGCATGGTGCCAGTGCAGCCTTGCCCGCCGCTGCCACGCGCCGCTTTGGCAATGGCTTTACCGGCGGCGTGATCCTGTGCCTGTCAAACCCCAAACCGGCGCTGTTCTATTCCGCGCTGATCCTGACGCTGTTTCCCGACGCCCATGGCGCGGGGGTGATTGCCGCGATCTATGCAACCGCACTGGCGACAGAACTGTTCTGGTACTCCACCGTCACCCTGTCGATGTCGACCGCGGTGATGCGCAAACGCTATCTGTCGGCAAAGTTCTGGATCGACCGCGCCGCTGCCGTCGCCCTGACAGCGCTCGCGGCTTTGCTGGTTTTCGAGATCTGACGATGGATCATCGCCCTGATCACAGTGCAAAACCGCAGGGCGCGCATGGGAAAATTCACGCAAACCACAGGTTTTGCTTTGCCCGCCGCCGTCTCGGTTATATCAAGCGCCAAAGCACCACCGAATGGCCGCGCATCGGCAGGGTCAGCGCACCTTGCAGGAATGACGCCGCAATCTGACGAAAGAGGACTGCCATGACCGACCGTTTGCCACATGAAAAAGGCTTCCACATCTCCTGGGATCAGATCCACCGCGATGCCCGCGCGCTGGCCTGGCGGCTTGATGGCAAAGGCCCCGACGATGGCGCATGGAAAGCGGTGGTCGGCATCACCCGCGGCGGCATGGTCCCCGCGATGATCGTCGCGCGCGAACTCGACATCCGCGTCGTCGATACCATCTCGGTCAAAAGCTATGACCATCAGCATCAGGCCGAAGCAAAGATCATCAAATCGCCACAAGCGGAGATCATGGGGGACGGCGAAGGCATCCTGATCGTCGATGATCTGGTTGACACCGGACGAACGCTTGAACTGGTGCGCAAACTTTACCCCAAGGCGCATTTCGCGACAGTCTACGCCAAGCCGCACGGCCGTCCGATGGTCGAAACCTTCATCACCGAGGTCAGTCAGGACACCTGGATTTTCTTTCCGTGGGACATGGCCCTGCAATATGTCCAGCCCTACCGCGGCAAGGATTGAACCCACCCCGATGACACCGACCGAAAGCAGATGGGCGCATCTGTCCTATCTTTTCAGCCTGCTGTTCAAGGCCATGATCGGTGCAGCGCAGCTTGCGGGTGGTCTGGGCCTGTTGCTGATACCCGGCGCGCAGATCAAGACCTATCTCGCCACGCTGGCGGCGGTGGAACTGGTGAAAGACCCGGATGAGACCCTGGCGCTCTGGCTGCAACATTCCGCGCCGGAGGTGCCGCTGGGTCACCCGTGGTTCTACGTCATCTACCTGGTGCTGCATGGGGT
>NZ_JAKDLJ010000468.1 GCF_030452865.1 Pseudorhodobacter sp. | reverse complement strand
GTTCCATCGACGGGCCGGGAGATTTCATTGACACCAACGTCACCGGCAGTTTCAACATGCTGGAAGCCGCGCGCGGCTTTTGGTCCGCGCAGGGTAAGCCCGGCAGTTTCCGCTTTCATCATATTTCGACGGATGAGGTTTTTGGTAGCCTCGGCGAAACCGGGCTTTTCACGGAAAACACCCCTTACGCCCCCAACAGCCCCTATTCCGCGTCAAAGGCGGCAAGTGATCATCTGGTCCGTGCCTGGGGTGAAACCTATGGGCTTCCGGTGGTGCTGACCAATTGCTCCAACAACTATGGCCCCTATCATTTCCCCGAAAAGCTGATCCCGGTGGTGATCCTGAACGCACTCGCGGGCAAACCGATTCCGGTTTACGGCGCGGGTGAGAATGTGCGCGATTGGCTTTATGTGGAGGATCACGCCGACGCCCTGCTGTGCGTGCTGGAGAACGGCAAAATCGGGCGCAGCTACAACATCGGCGGTGAGAATGAGGCGCGCAATATCGACCTGGTTCGGATGATCTGCGCGCTGCTGGATGAACTCGCACCACAAGGCGCGCCACATGACCGTCTGATCCGTTTCGTGGCCGACCGCCCCGGCCACGACCTGCGCTATGCAATCGACCCAAGCCGCATCCGGGATGAATTGGGTTGGCGCCCGTCGGTTACGTTGGAACAAGGGCTGCGGCTGACCGTACAATGGTATCTGGCGAATGTGGCGTGGTGGGAGCCCTTGCGGGCGCGACAAGGCGTCGGCGAACGGCTGGGTGCCGGCGCATGAAACTGCTCGTCTTTGGGCAAACCGGGCAATTGGCGCGGGAACTTGTCCGCCAATGCCCCGCCGGTGTGGTGTTGGAAACCCTGTCGCGGGCGGATGCCGACCTGACCGACCCAAGCGCCTGCGCCGCATTTGTTGCGGGTTCTGATGCCGACGCGGTGATAAACGCCGCAGCCTATACCGCCGTCGACAAGGCGGAAAGCGATGAGGCGACAGCGTTGATGGCCAATGGCACCGCCCCGACCGCAATGGCGCGGGCGGCAGCGGCCAAGGGCATCCCGTTTCTGCATGTTTCCACCGATTATGTATTTGACGGCAATGGTGAGCAGCCTTTTGCGCCGGACCACGCGACTGCCCCGTTGGGTGCTTATGGGCGCAGCAAACTCGCTGGTGAAATCGGTATCCGTGCCGCGAACGGTCCCCACGTGATCCTGCGCACCTCCTGGGTCGTCTCCGCGCATGGTGCGAATTTCGTGAAAACCATGCTGCGATTGGGGGCGGAACGCAAAGAATTGAATGTGGTGGCCGATCAGATCGGCGCGCCCTCCCCCGCGGCAGATCTGGCCCAGGCCTTGCACGGGATCGCGACGGCAATGATCGCAGGCGCACATAGCGGGACCTATCATTATGCCGGTATGCCGGAAACAAGCTGGGCCGGTTTCGCGCGGGAAATCATGGCGCGGGCCGGGTTGGATTGCGTGGTCCACGACATTGCTACCACGGCTTATCCAACGCCTGCGCGACGCCCGCTCAACTCTCGCCTTGATTGCGCCACTTTGACCCGCGACTTTGGGATTGCACGCCCCGATTGGAGACAGGGGTTGCAGGCGATTCTGGACGAGTTGAAAGGTACAGCATGACAGGGCGCAAGGGTATCCTTCTGGCAGGTGGGTCCGGCACCCGGTTGTGGCCCATCACGATGGGCACCTCCAAGCAACTGCTGCCGGTGCATGACAAGCCGATGGTCTATTACCCGCTGTCCTGCCTGATGCTGGGCGGCATCCAGGAAATTGCGGTGATCACCACGCCTGAAGACCAGCCCCAATTCCGAAGGCTTTTGGGGGATGGCAGTCAATGGGGACTTTCGCTGAGTTTCATTCAGCAACCTTCCCCCGATGGCTTGGCACAAGCCTATCTTCTGGCAGAGGATTTTCTGGCAGGCAGTCCGTCGGCAATGGTCCTGGGGGACAATATCTTTTTCGGCCACGGCTTGCCGGAAATGCTGAATTCCGCTGACGCCCGGCCCGCCGGCGGCACGGTGTTTGGCTACCGCGTCGCTGACCCGGAGCGTTACGGCGTTGTCGATTTCGACGAAACCGGCCAAGTGCGCGCGATCATCGAAAAGCCCGCGGTGCCGCCGTCGAATTACGCAGTGACCGGGCTCTATTATCTCGACGGTGACGCCCCCGCGCTTGCCCGTGAGATTACCCCATCAGCGCGCGGCGAGTTGGAGATTGCCGATCTGCTCGCGCTCTATCTGCAACGCGGCGCCTTGCAGGTGGAACAGATGGGGCGCGGTTTTGCCTGGCTCGATACCGGCACCCATGGCAGCTTGCTCGACGCCGGGAATTTCGTGCGCACCTTGCAGATGCGGCAGGGCTTGCAGGTCGGTTGCCCCGAAGAGATTGCCTATCAGAAGGGCTGGATCGATCGCGCGGCGTTGCTGGCGCGTGCAGCGATGTTTCACAAGAACGATTATGGCAAGTACCTGACCGAACTGGTGAAATAAGGGCGGGGGCCT
>NZ_JAKDLJ010000081.1 GCF_030452865.1 Pseudorhodobacter sp. | reverse complement strand
CCGGGGCAAGCTGATCCTGCCCGGCCTCATCGACGCGCATGGCCATGCCGGGCACTGCCTTATCCGCTCAATAGCCGTGGATACCAACCCGCTTTGGATGAAGATTGTAACTCCGGTCTATTACCACTACACCACGCGCGAATTCTGGTACGCGGACGGGCTTGTTTCGGGTTTGGAGCGATTGCAAGCAGGCGTCACGACTTCACTCAGCATCATTTCCTCGATGCCGCGCAGTGATGACCCGGAATTCGCCATCCAGCACGCGCGCGCCTACGCCGAGATCGGGCTGCGCGAGGTGGTGAGCGTCGGCCCTGCCGGCCTGCCCTGGCCGCGCAGCGTGACGCGGTGGGAAACTGGCAAGCCCGTGCCGCACTCGGTTTCCTTTGCGCAGATGATGGACGGCACCGAGGCGGTTATTCAAAGCATCCACGGCGCGGGCAATGGCAAAACCAGCGTCTATGTCACGCCTTTCACCATCGTTCCATCGCTTGACCCGTCGAATATGTCCAGCCCCGATCAGGCGGTATCGCTGACCAAGGATGACCGCGATCAGGCCCGCGCCGTGCGCGAACTGGCGCGGAAATACGGGGTTCGGCTGCATTCCGATGCCTTCGCCGGACAAATCCGACTTGCGTTTCAGGACAAGGAAAACGCTTTGCTTGGCCCCGATATCCATTTGCAACATTGCTGGGGAATTTCGCATGAGGAGATTGATATCCTTGCGGAAACCGGCACCCATGTCACCCACGCGCCGCCCGGCCGTTCGACCCCGGTGATCGAGATGATGGCGCGCGGGGTCAGCCTTGCCCTCACCTCGGACGGAACCGCGCCAAGCCGTTATTTCGACATGCTGCAAACCGCGCGTAATTTTCAGTCAACCCAGCATGTTTTGCGCAACCATGACCGCTATTTCTTTCCACCCGGCAAGGTGCTGGAAATGATCACCATCGACGCCGCCCGCACCCTGGGGATGGAGGCTGAAATCGGCTCGCTGGAACCGGGCAAGAAAGCGGATATCGCCGTGATCGACATGAACCAACCGCATCTGACGCCGAACTGGTTGCCGGCTCATCGCTTGATTCATCAAGCCACCGGCGGCGATGTGGAAACCGTGATGGTGGATGGTGAGATGTTGATGGAAAACCGGAAGGTTCTGCGGGTGGATGTCGATGCCGCGCTGGATCTGGGCAACGCAGAGGCGCGGGCCTTGGTTGCGCGCGGCGGCTTGCAACAACATCTGCACGCGCCCGGTTGGGGGCAGGTGTATCGCACATTTGAAACACGGGTCACATTGCCCGATCTGCCAGTCTGAGATTTCGCAGCGACAAGCCGGTTTAACCGAAAACCTGCCGCAGATCACGCAGCGAAGTATCCTCGGTTTCCAGATCGAGGTCATCTTCGATGTGTTGCAGATGGTCGTGCAGGATGGCGCGGGCGCCTTCAAAATCGCGCGCCTTGATCCTGGCGATCAGAGCGACGTGTTCATCGGGGCCGCAATCATGCAACTCCGTGCGGCGATAGATGACTGAAATCAGTGAACTGCGGGAAATCAGGTCGTGCAGGATGCCGTGCAAGAAGGTGGAGCCGGAAAGCTCCGCCAGCAACAGATGGAACCCGCCCGACAGTTTGATCGTGGCTGACCGGTCCTGACGGCTGGCGGCCTCCCGCTCCTTGGCGGTGTGGCGTTCGAGTTGCATGATCTCGTCATTTGACACACGGGCGATCACATGGCCAATAATTCGGTCTTCGATCTGTTTGCGGACGTGAAACACATCCCGCGCCTCGTTAATATCAGGCTCTGCCACAAAGGCCCCACGATTGGCCACGATTGTCACCAACCCGTCACTTTCCAGCGCCGACAGAACCTGCCGGATCCGCGCGCGCGACACGTCGAAAACTTCGGAAAGCTCCTCTTCCTTCAACCGGGTGCCGGGGCGGAGTTTCTTTTCAGCGATGGAAAGCCAGATCCGTTCGCAAATCTCTGCCGTGGTCGTATGCCGCGTGTCTGATGCCTGATACATTATGATCCCTCTGCTGTATAAGACTTCTTTCGATTGCATCGCAAAGTCAATTCAAAGGCCATATAGAACTTGACTACAAAATTGTAGACAATATTGTCAATATGTAACGACATAGGGTTTGCAAGCGCATCGGATTGCGTTTGACCTAGAACGGCAAAGCAAGTCTTGCAAGGAATATCATGGACTTCAACTTTTCCCAGATGGAGGCGGCTGATAGATACCGGCTGCTGACCAATTTTGTCGGCCCCCGCCCCATTGCGCTTGTCTCCACCCGTTCCGTTGAAGGGCAGAACAACGCCGCGCCCATGAGCTTTTTCAACGTGTTTTCCCATGACCCGGCGATTGTGGTGTTGGGCATTCAAACCCGCCCTGACGGGGAGGAGAAAGACACGCTGCGCAACATCCGGAAGACGGGTGAATTTGCCGTGAACATGGTCGATATGGCGCTGGCCGGAGGGATGCTTGTCTGCGGCCTCGGCGTCGAACCGGATATCGATGAAATCGCGCTGGCAGGGTTTGACAGCATTCCTGGCACCCAGATCGCTGCACATTGGGTCGCGCAAGCCCCCTGCGCGATGGAATGCCGGGTAGAGCGGTTGATCGACTACAACCGCCGCGTGATTGTGCTGGGGGAAGTCGTGCATATGCATGTGCGGCGCGACTGTCTGGATGCCGAAGGGCATTATGTCGACCCCGCCGTTTATCAGCCCATCGCGCGGCTTCATGCCGATAATTACATCACCTCGGATCGCCAGTTCGAAATGCCTTCTCCCGGCCTTGCATCGGTGCAGGGGCGTCTGGCCAAGAAGGAAGCGTAAACCATGCGGATTATGGTTATCAACCCGAACTCTACCGCCTCCATGACCGCGCAGATCCGCACCAGCGCCGAAGCCTGTGCTTTTGTCGGCACCGTGATCGAGGCGGCAAACCCCATCGGCACACCGCGCAGTATCGAAGGCTATAGCGATGAGGCGCGCTCCGTTCCCGCCATGCTCGACCTGATCGAGGACGGTCAAGCGCGCGGGGCGCAGGGCTTTGTGATTGCTTGCTTCGATGACCCTGGCCTTGCAGCGGCCCGTGAAGTGGCACGCGGTCCGGTGGTCGGCATTTGTCAGGCCGCCGTTCAGGTGGCGACAACCATCTGCAACCGCTTTTCCATCGTGACCACCCTGCCACGCTCGGTGCCCATCATCGAGGATCTGGTCGCCGCTTACGGTGCATCATCACGCTGTCAATCAGTGCGCGCGGTGGATATGCCGGTGCTTGCGCTGGAGGCGGAGCCTGTGATCGCCGAAGCCCGCCTGCTGCGAGAGATTGAGGCCGCGCGCGACATCGACGGCGCGGAAGTCGTCATCCTCGGCTGTGCCGGAATGTCGGAACTCTGCGAGCGACTGGCCCTGAAATCGGGGATGCCGGTGATTGACGGGGTGGTCGCAGCGGTCAAGCTGATTGAAGGTTTGATTGGCGGGGGGTATGCCACTTCCAAGCGTGGCAGTTACAATTTTCCACGCGACAAGGGCAAAGACGAAGACAGCTTGCACTGCCCCGCCATCACCGCATGAAAAAAACCCGCTGCAAGCGGTGCAGCGGATTCTCTGGGTTTTCCGGTTCCATATTGCCCCGATCAGGCAGGCACCGCCAAAGCTGCCATGCTTTCCGCGACGCGGTGGCACGCGACGCGGCTGCCACCCGGATAGGCCCGCATTTCCGGACGCTCCACCTTGCAGCGGCCATCGGCGAGCGGGCAACGGGTGTGAAATGTGCATCCCGAGGGCGGGTTCATCGGGCTTGGGACTTCGCCAGCAGGCGCCTCACGTTGACGTTTGGGATTGCGGACGTTCGGGATGGTTTCCAGCAGCATGCGGGTATAGGGATGCTTCGGATCGGCAAAGAGCTGCTCGGTCGCGGCCTGTTCCACGATGCGCCCCAGATACATTACAGCGATCTGGTTGGACATATGGCGCACAACGCTCATATCATGGCTGATGAACAGATAGGTCAGGCCCATTTCATCCTGCAACCGACGCATCAGGTTCAGGATTTGCGCCTGAACCGACACATCCAGCGCTGAAGTCGGCTCATCACAGACCAGAAACTCCGGCTCCCCCGCCAAGGCCCGGGCGATGGAAATGCGTTGCCGTTGCCCACCGGAAAACTCATGCGGGAACTTGCGGCCATCATTGGGCGAAAGCCCCACGGTGGTCAACAATTCGGCCACGCGGCCGGCAATCGCGGTCGTGCCTTTGCGCAAGCCAAATTCCCGCAACGGTTCCGCGATGACGTCAAACACCCGCCAACGCGGGTTCAGGCTGGCAAAAGGGTCTTGAAAGATCATCTGCGCCGACAGCGGCGCGCCGGTTTTGCCCGCGGAGAACTTGATTGTCCCACTGCTGGGGCGGTAAAGCCCAGTCACCAGCCGCGCCACGGTGGATTTGCCGCACCCGGATTCGCCGACAAGGCTGAGGCAGGAGCCAAGTGGCACCTCAAAGCTGATATCATCCACGGCACGCAAGAACGCTTTTGGCTTGCGTTCGATCACCCGGTTCAACCACGGGGCCGAGACATCAAAATCGCGGGTCAGATCAACAACGGAAAGGGCTATGGTCATGGTGTCGTCTCCATCGCTTTCAGCCAGCAGGCACTTTGGCCGCTGCCGCTCGGCATCAGCTCGGGGCGTTCCACACGGCAGCGATCCATCACTTTCGGGCAGCGCGGATTAAAGGCACAACCTGCCGGAATTGCATCAAGCCGCGGCATGGAGCCGTCGATCTGCGTCAACATCGGCACCCGTGCGCCCAAAGCCGGGATCGACCCCATCAACCCCGCCGTATAGGGATGTTGCGGGTTGGCAATGACTTCGGCCACGGGGCCAACTTCCACCAAGCGCCCGGCATACATCACCGCCACACGGTCAGCGGTTTCGGCGATAACACCCATATCATGCGTCACCAGCATGACCGCTGTGCCGTGATCGTCACAGAGTTTGCGCAAAAGCGCAGTGATCTGCGCCTGGATCGAGACATCAAGCGCCGTCGTCGGCTCATCCGCTATGATCAGTTTCGGGCGCGCGGCCAGGGCAAGCGCGATGACAACCCGCTGCCGCATCCCGCCGGAAAACTGGTGCGGGTAGTGATCCACCCGCACATCTGGCGCGGGAATACCCACTTCGGTCAGCAGCGCAATCGCCCGCGCCCGCGCCGTTTTGCGGTCAAGGCCCAGATGCAGGCGGATGGTTTCAACCAACTGTTGCCCGACCGAAAACAGCGGGTTGAGAGAGGTCAGCGGATCTTGAAAAATCGCACCGATTTCCTTGCCGCGCACCTTTTCCATTTCACCGTCGGTCAGCGTGTCAATCCGCCGCCCGTCCAACCTGACCTCACCCCCAGACACCCGGCCCGGCGGCTCCAACAACCCCTGAACTGCAAGTCCGGCCATGCTTTTGCCGGCCCCCGATTCACCGACCACGCCCAAAATCTCACCCGGTTGGATCGAGAATGAAACATCGGCCAGCGCCGTAACCGTGCCGTGGCGACCGGGAAATTCGACACGCAAGGCTTTGACGTCAAGGATCGGGGTCTGGGTCATGTCGGGCCATCCGTTTGCAAGGGGTAGCTTGGGGGGAACAGGTCGGACACCGGTGGATGATCCCAACTGCGGTCAGGATATTTCGCCACCAACCCGTCATATTGCGCCTGCGCCCGGGTTTGCGCCGCGACCATATCCATTCCGGCAACCGCGCCCGCCCGCATTGACAGCCGCCCGGCCACAAACACGGCGCGGGTGACTTTGCCCGACCCGCCCGCAACCAGCGTTGTGATCGGATCAATCGCGGGCGTCATGATCGCATCATCCAGACCAAAGACCGCGATATCGGCCTGCGCGCCGGGGGCGAGGCGACCCAGATCATCTCGGCCAAGCGCCCTGGCCCCGCCAAGCGTCGCCGCATCCCACATATCGGCCGCACGAACAGCGGTAGGGCTGGCATCAACAATCCGCGCCGCCATCAACCCGGTCAGCAGGTTCAGCAGCATATCGGGCGGTGTGGTGTCGGTGCCCATCGCGATATTGACCCCCATCGCCTTGACCTTGCCAAAGGATCGCAGAGCCGAACCGCTGCCGCGCGCTGACACCAGCGGGCAATGCACAATGCTGACACCGTGGTCTGCGTAAAGTCGCAGGTCGGTTTCGGTCGCGTTGGTCGCATGGGGCGCGATCAACCGATCACTCAGCAACCCCAACTTCGCCAACCATTCCGGCGCGGTGGACCCGTGCAACTTTTGCACCACGTCGCGTTCCATCTGGCCTTGCGCCATATGCAGCCGGAACTTGCAGCCCAAGTCACGCGCGGCAGCATCGGTTTCGCGCAACAGTGCTTCGGTGCAGGTTTCCACCCGGTCGGGCGCGAGCATCCCACGCACCAACCCGTCAAAACGCCCATCCTGTTCGCCGATGAAGGCGATTGCATCGGCCAGCCCTTTTAGCCCCCGCGCCTCATCAAACACCGGCTCCATGCGGGTGGGCGCTTCCAGCACCATGCCGCCCGCGCGATAGGCCGGGGACAGGTATACCCGCAGCCCAAGTTCGCCAGCGGCATCCGCAGCGGCGGTGAATTCCGCAACCGTTTCGCCCCATTCACGGTAGAATAGAGATGCGATGGGGGCGGCCGTGGTGATCCCGTTCAGCAACAACTGGGCAAAGGCGAAACGCTTTTGAAACGCCAGTTCTTGGGGCGAATACATTTCATAGGGGCCACTGGTCACATAAGAACGCGGCCAGACCCGGCCTTTGGCCCAACCGGGGTGATGGTCGATGCCCAAGATTGTCGTGTCCAGATCGGACAGCGCGTCAAGATCAATCAGGCCCGGCGAAATCAGCGAACGACCCAGATCAATCCGCCGCGCAATCTCTCCCGCAAAGCGATGGCCGACGAAAATCACGCGGTCGGCTTCAATCACAACCTCACCTTTCGGCAACAGCCGGTGCCCGTCCGGCCCGTGTCCCAGCACCCAATCGGCGGTCAGCAAAGTGCGCCCAGTGGGTTGCGCGCCAAGTTTCAGGGTATCCAACCCGGTCATGGCATCACCACCCCATCCACGCACAGTTTGCCGCCGCGCGCCACCACGCGACCGGCTTTGACAACCATCGGGCGCGCAGCCTGTTCAACGACCGCATGGGCCAGGGTTTCCCCCGCAACCAAAGTCAGATCCGCGGCCGCACCAATGCCAAGCACATGCCCGACAACCCCCATCGCATCGGCCCCGCCGGAGGAAGCGGTGTGCAACAGCATCTCCAACTCATCATCACGGCGCATCTTGTTTTTCATGCCGACAATGCGGGCGCGATCCATCATATCGGGCTGGCCCCACGGCCCCCATGTGTCGCGGATACCGTCACAGCCGATGCCAACCTTGACTCCCGCCGCCCGCAACGCTTGCAGCGAAGGACAGCTTGCCGAAGGCGCACCGGTGGAGAAGATGCGGATATCCAACGCCGCAACCTGTTCGATCAAATGCGCCACGCGCGCCTGATCCGGCATACCCAGACAAAACGCATGCGAAACGCCGACCAAGCCGGACAGCCCATGCGCGCGGGTGCGTTCCATGATCATTTCCAGCGTGAAAGCGCCCAATTCGCCGGGTTCATGCAGGTGAATGTCAATCGGCTTGCCATGCTTGACCGCCAGTGCAAAGGTCGCATCGAGTGAGGCTTTGGGGTCGCGGTCAAACGAGGACGGGTCCAGCCCACCGACCACATCCGCGCCATTGGCAAGCGTCGCATCCAGCAACTCATAGGTGCCGGGGCGCACCATCAGACCCGATTGCGGGAAAGCGACAATCTGGATATCCACCAGCCCTGCCAGCGCATCGCGCGTGCGGATTTTACCTTCGAGCAGGGTCAAGCCGTGATCGGTATCAATATCGACATGGCTGCGGATATGGCTGGTCCCGGTCTCTATCAGTTGGATCGCGTGCCGCATGGATTGGCGATGCACGTCCAGACCCAACGGGACGCGTTCATTCCGTTCATTATCCACCAGATTTTGCAGCACGCCACCCTTGCGCCCCGCATACCACGGCATCCCCCAAACCGTCTTGTCCAGATGGGTATGCGCCTCCACCAGCCCCGGAATGGCAATCGCGCCTTTGGCATCCTCCACCGCCGCGCCGCCGGGTTCCAGCCCTGCACCAATGGCCGCAATTCTGCCGTCACGGATCAGCAGGTCGCAGGCAGCAGCCGCCATCGGGCGCAGGTTCTTGATCAGCAGGTTCGACATTGGATTACCTCAGTTTCGGGTTCAAGGCGTCGCGCAGCCAGTCACCCAAGACATTGACCGACACCACGATAAAGCAAAGCTGGACAACCGGGAAAATCACCACCCACCAGACGCCGGAAAACAGGAACTGGTTGCCAAGCCGGATCAGGGTGCCAAGGCTCGGCTGGCTGACGGGCATACCGATGCCAAGGAAGGACAGTGTCGCCTCGGTCAATATCGCCAACCCGAAGTTGAGCGTTGCGGCCACCATGATCGGAGTCAGCGTGTTGGGCAAGATGTGATAGAGCATGATCCGCCGCGACGGCACTTTCAAAAGCTGCGCCGCCTGCACATATTCCTTGTTGCGCTCCACCGCGGTTTGCGCCCGCACCATCCGCGCATATTGCACCCAACCCGACAGCGTGATTGCGAGGATCAGCACGCCTGCCGCCCCCACTTCGCGCAACTCCGGCGGTAGTGCCTGCATCGCCATGGCGGACACCAGAATCGCGATCAGGATCGTCGGAATGGATAACAGCACATCGCCAATCCGCATCAGGATATTGTCGATAAATCCGCCAAAATACCCCGCCATGAGACCAAGACTAAGCCCCACAGCAAGTGACAGGATCACTGAACCAATGCCGATCAGGATCGACACCCGCGACCCGTAAAGAATGGCCGACAGGATATCGCGGCCCTGCGTGTCGGTGCCGAGCAGGAACGGCATTTGGCCATCTGCCGTCCAGATCGGCGGAATCTCGGAATTCCACAGTACCAGCTCCGCCGGATCATAGGTGTTTTGCGGCGCAATCAATGGCGCGGCAAAGGCAGTAACGATCAGAAACACCAACACCGCGGCGGCGATCATCGCCGATGGTTTATGCGTGAACGACCACCACAGATCACTGGACCGCAGGCGCGCCCACCGTCCTGGCCTTGGCAACGGTTGCGCCGGGTTGGCGCTGGCGATCCGGTCACGGGCAACGGGGCTTGACATGGGCTTTTCCTCAGCGGGTTGCATTGCGCAGGCGCGGGTCGATCAGCGCATAGGTGATGTCGACAATCGTGTTCAGCACCACGAAGATAAAGGAAATGATGCACAGATATGCCGACATCACCGGGATATCTATGAAGGTCACCGCCTGTATGAACAGCATCCCCATGCCCGGCCATTGGAACACGGTTTCGGTGATCAGGGCAAAGGCGATCAGCGCGCCGACATTCATCGCGGTCATGGTGATCACCGGCATCAGACAGTTTTTCAGCGCATGGCGGAACTGGATGCGCCAACGTGGCACGCCTCTCGCCCGTGCAAATTTGATGAAGTCGGAGCGCATCACCTCCATCATCTCGGCCCGCACTAGGCGCATGATCAAGGTGATCTGATAAAGCGATAGCGAAATTGCAGGCAGCACCAGCGCTATGCGGCCCGAATGGGTCAACAACCCCGTCGACCACCAGCCCAGTTGCACCACTTCACCCCGGCCAAAGGCAGGCATGATGCCAAGCGTCACCGAGAAAACGAGGATCAGCAGGATTCCGACCACGAAAGACGGCAGCGAGACCCCGACGATGGAAAGGAATTGCAAGGTTTCCGAATGCCATCGCCCGCGATGAATGGCAGTCAGAACGCCCAAAGGAACCCCGATCAACAATGACAGAATGGTTGCAACCAGCACCAATTCCATCGTCGCAGGGAAACGCTCGGCGATCAAACCCAGCACCTCTTGCCCGTTGCGGAACGAAATGCCGAAATTCCCCTGCGCGGCATTGACGACAAAGCGCACATATTGCGTGATGAAACTGTCATTCAACCCGAGGCTTTCGCGCAACCTGTCGCGATCGTCTTGGGTAGACATTTCGTTGACCATCAACTCCACCGGGTCGCCCGCCACCCGAAAGATCAGGAAGGCCAGAAACGCCACTACCAGCATTACCATGACAGCATTCAAAAGCCGCTTTATGATGAAAACGAGCATATCCGCGCACTCCGCTTGGGCTGATTCAGGGATGTTTCGGACTGGACCGCAGGAATGTCGGCCTCTGGCGACGTGAACCGAACGAATGTCGTGTCCGCATCAAGCCCTCCGGGATTCCTCATGTCGCCGTCCCCCCTCGTTCTCACTGAAATTTCAACATTGTCGATCATTTTGTCAACCTTTTTGTTGACATTATAGCCGCGAGATCTTGCTTCTCTGCATTTTGCATTGTGTTTCAGTTGGATAGGCCGACGATGAATGCAAAGTTGGCGCGCATGGATTCCTGATGCAACGACGCGCGGGCAATTCCTCCATCCATCAACGCCAGCGATTCAGCGGCTTGCGGATTGGAAGCGCCGGGTTCTCAAGCCTTCAGATATATGTCAGAACAGATGCAACAGGGAAAACCAAAAAAGCACATGACAACCACACCACCCCCGATACCGACGATCTCGGTACGCCAGAATGAAATACCCGGCCTCTCGGCCGCGTATCGCATCAATACCTATCCGGTGGCGGTGCGGTCCTGGCGGGAAACCGAAGCGGGCGGGTTTGCAGACCCGGACAAATTCCCGCTGACATGGACTGTATATTTCATGGTTGATGGCCAATGGGCGCAGCTTCTGAGCGCGCGCGGCCTGCGGCGGGAGTGGAGCAGCCTTGACCGGTTGGAGAAGTGGCTGCGCGCCCTGGGGTTCCGCTATTTCTGGATCCGCAATGATATTGAGCCCGCCGACGTGATCGAAACCGCCAGCGGGCTTACGTTGAAGTGACGCGCGATCAGGTCGCGGAGGGTTCCGCCGTATCGGAATGACCGGAAATCAACTCCTGCATCACGATATGCCCTGCCTCACCCGGATGGGCGACCTTGCTCCAAAGATAGAAGCCGACGCCAAGCAGCGCCCAACCGCCAGCAATTGCCCATTCATAAGGCCAGACCAGCGCCGCCGGGCTGCCTGGCATGTAAAGCAGCACGATCCCCACAGCGAGCACCAGCGCACCCCAGCCGACAATCGGATGGCTGACCCGGAACGGGCGCGGCATGTCGGGTTCTTTACGGCGCAGGACAAGAAATGACCCCGCGACCGCCGCGTAGGCGACCACAATGCCAAGCCCGCCCGCATCAACCAGCCAGACCAGCGCCTTGCGCCCGAACAGTGGCGCCACGATGGACAGCGCGCCGACGAACAGGATGGCGTTGACCGGTGTGTTGTAGCGTGGCGACATC
>NZ_JAKDLJ010000467.1 GCF_030452865.1 Pseudorhodobacter sp. | reverse complement strand
GCATTCCCCTTGCCCCGGCCCTGCAATTCGGCGGTGACGTTCAGCCAGCCCCCCAGCCGGACCGAGGAAAGCTGCGCGCGCGCCAACCCACCATCTGCATCAAGACTGATCTTGCCTTCGGCCCGCAATCCCGCCGCCTCCAGCGTGATCCGGTCAACCGAAGCGGGCTTGCCCAGCGTCAGCGTCAGATCAAGCTGACCCTTGCTCCCGGCAGGTTTCGACCACCCCAGCGCCGGGATCGCCATGCCGATTCCGGCAAGCGATGAGGTCAGCTTCAGACGCGGCTTTTGACCCGCGACCATATCCAGCACCAGATCAGCGCGACCCTGGCCTGAAATCAGCCCATCCGGCAAGCTGACACCGAGTTTCAAAGCCGCCTCGCGGCTCAAGTCCGCGCTGCCGGTGACTTGCGAGATGCCTTTGGACTCCGGGCCGAAGGATTTGGCGAAACGCCCATCAAAGTCGACACCTTGCAAACGGCCCTTGCCGGAAATCTCCATCCCTTCCGGCGTGACCTTCACCGCCAACGAAGTAGCTTCCAACCTGCGCCCCCGCACCAGCACGTCAGAGCGGAAATCGCTGATCTGACCGGTCACGTCATAGCTGACTTCGGGCAGTTTGACATCCTTGTGCAACGGCAAATGAACAACGGCGGAAGCCTTGACCCGACCTTCACCCAGCCTAATCGGCAGCTTTGCCTTGGTCAGAAATGCGAACGGCGGTTGATCCAACAGCGTCAACACCGGGGTCAAGGCGCCTGTTGCCTTGATGTCGATCCGGGCCTGCGCAGGCTTTTGCGTCACATCCTGCACCGCGAAAACCGTGCCGGAAACATCAATCGCGCCGCCGCCATCGGCAATCACCTCCCCCTTTTCAAGCACAGTGGTATAGGTTTTCCCCTCGATCACCGCATAGCCGGAGCCGTTCCGGATTGGCGGCAATGTCTTGAGAAAGCGCACATCGGCGCCCGCGTAATCATAGCCGAGCATGAATTTGGGCTGCGCGTCCGGGGCAAATCGAAAGCCCGCGCGGATGTTCGACAACTGGCCTTCCTGCACGTTCTCTGCCACCCAAGCCCGTGTTTTCGGCACCACGCTTTCGGGCCAAAGGGACAGCAGGCGGTCATGTGCGATGTGGTCAACACTGGCATTCAGCGCCACGTCCCAGCCTTTCGCTTCCGCCTCTACCTGACCGGAGGCAAGCAGATGCACCCCGTCCTGGGTCAAGGACACCTGCCCGATATCAATGCCGAACGGGTTCAGCCGAACCCGCAGATCCACCGCGCCTTGCTGGAACGTGACCGGCGCATCAAGGACGCCTTCTTGGTCAAGTGTCAGGGAGTTTATCTGGATTTGCGCCAGCACCTCTTGCGGCAAACCCCTGCTCACCCCCGGCAGATAGGCCTGGCCAGAAGCAGACAAGGCCAAATTCTTGCTGCGCACGGCCCATTCGCGCAAGGAGAGTTTCTCCAACTTCGGGTCATAGCTGAAAAACAATGAGGCGTTGTCAAAGGCCACCGGTTTCGTCTGCGGCGTCGGCTGCAAGACGCCAGCGCCCAGTGTGAGCGTCGCGTCAAGCGCCGAAATCGTACCCGACGCGTCGAGCGAGGAAGCGATCTGTCCGGAAATTGGCGCATTCAGCACGCCAAGCCATGCCAAAGGCGCGGCCTGTACCGCCAGATCTGCCGCGGCGACATGTTCAAAGGAGAAATTCATCCGCGCGCTGGCATCGGCTTTGGCGGCAATCAGGGTCACCGCCGCGCGCGCCGCAGCCCCGGCATCGCCCATGACCGACACGCTGAGTTCGACCCCGAGTTCGCGGTCACGATTGCCGAGTTGCAAGCGGCCATCGCCGAGCAACCACTTGCGGTTCAGCATCCGGTCGTCGATGCGCAGTGAAAGGCCCTGCGCCTCGATCAGTTTCAGATGCGAAAATGCGGGTTGCTCGAACAACGCGACAAGCGAGGCAATCAATCCCGAAAGCCCGATTGTGGGTCGGGTCGCGACGGGCAGCACCAGCGGCATATCCCAGCGGCCATCCGGCATCCGCCGCAAGCCCATGCTTGCGCCGATCACCCGGACCGAGCGCAACCGCAACTGCCCCTGCATCAAAGCGGACGGGTCGAACGCAACACGGGTTTCCGGCAGCGACAGCAGGGTGTCGCCATCGGGTTGCAGCAGGCGCACATCTTCCAGCCGCAGGCGCGGCACCCAGTCGTCATCGACCACCACGACACCACCGCCCAGCGACACCGCAAAACCCCGCGCCTCCGGCCCCGCCGCCGCATTGATTGCGGTGTTCAGCCGCGCCTCGGCTTCGGCAACCGCCCAGACCGGCAGCCTCAGCTGCTTTCCGGTCAGGGCAAGTGCTGCAAAGGTCAGGCCAAGCGCCAGAAAGATCAGGCTCGGGATCAGCCAGATCCGCCCGCGCCGATGCTTGCGTTTGCGGCGCGGGACGCGATGCGGTTTTGCATGCGGCAGCGGGTGAACCGCGTCTGCTGTTGCCGGGTCCGTGGCGGCTTCTG
>NZ_JAKDLJ010000080.1 GCF_030452865.1 Pseudorhodobacter sp. | reverse complement strand
GCGCCAGCGCAACGCGTCCTACCGCCATTGCAGCAGCAGCTTGGCACGGCTCCACCACTTTGACCTTCAATTCCGTCTCCAGCCTGCCGCGAAACGCCGTCATGCCTGCGCAGCCGAGGATCAGCACCTCTGCCCCGCGTCTGTCACGCAGCGCGGTGCCAACTTCCAGCAACCGCGCGAAGGTTCGCACCTCGTCTCGCAGATCCAACACGCCGAGTTCCAGTGGCATATCCCCGGCCAACCGGTCTATCACCCCCATCGCACCGATGTAACGCATGTGGCGGGGGATCGACTTTGACAGGATCGAAATGATGCCAAAACGCTGCCCCATCGTCATCGCGGTCAGCACTGCCGCCTCGGCAATGCCCAGCACCGGCACCCGCGTCTGTTCGCGCAACGCGGCGAGGCCCGGATCGGAAAAGCACGCCACGACGTAGGCAGAGGCGTCGGCTTCCAGCCCCTTTGCCAAGCGCAACATCGGCGTCACAACGCCGTCCACATGCGCTTGCTCCTCGATGCCGGGCGGCCCTTCGGCCAATGTGTGACACACAATGGGAACGGAGGAGACGGCAGCGATCGGCGCAACGGCACGCGCGATCCCGTCGGTAACATGCACTGAACTGTTGGGGTTGATGATGTGGATCGTCATGGCGTCCCTCCGTTGTCGCCGCAGTATAGCGGAAACGGCGGCCGTTGAAACAGTCCCTATTCGCCCCCGACCGGCCCAAAACCACACCCGCCAGAGATCCGGCAAGTGTCGCCATCACACCGGGGGAAACGGTCCATCACCGGCTACACATCACTTTTCGGATTGCAGAACATATCATAGACCAAAGCGACCGCTCGCGTGACTTTCGGGTCTTGCAGTGAATAGTAGATCGCCTTGCCATCCCGCCGCGCCGAAACCAGCCCTTCCAGCCGCAACCGCGCGAGTTGCTGGCTGACCGCCGCCTGACGGGAGGTAAGAAGGTTTTCCAATTCCGTCACGCTTTTCGGCCCGGCGGATAGATGGCACAGGATCATCAGCCGCCCCTCATGCGCCAGCGCCTTGAGGAAATTCGCTGCTTCCACCGCATTTTCCAGCATTGCTTCAGGCGGAACCGGCCCGCATTTCAAGCCCGCTTTCCCGATTGCCGCCGGTTCGGCGATTGTTGAACTGGTCGTGTCAGATGTCACACCCCACACTCCTTTTCCATACCGCATTCACAAGCGCTGCAACATCACTGCAACGTCACACCCGCATTCTTCAGCATCACGTCGAGCAATCCCCAGAAGAAGCCCTCGCCCGGATAGCCCTCGATCCGCTCCAACTCCTGCCCGGCTCGGACAAGAACGAAAGTTGGTGTATAAACCGCCTTTCGTGCAAACCGCACGCCGTCCGGCAATGGATCGTGCAAATCAATCCGCTGTAGCGGCGCAGCCTGTCCTTCGGCGGTTTTGTCATAGGCGTCACCCACCTCGGCCTCCCAGCGCGCACAATAGATGCAACCCGGTTGTTCGACCATGAACAGCGTCAAACCCTCTGCCTGTGCAGAGGCCATCGGCAAAAGTGCGAAAGCCAGCGCGAGAATTGTTTTGCGCAGTGCAAGACCGGTTCTTTCGACAGCAGCAAGCATTGTTGACGACCCGATAAAATATCATCACATTGTAATATGAATCAGTGTTGGCGCAAGGTCTTTGACAATCCGCGCAGGCAATGCGACCGAGGACGACGCAGCGCAAATGAAGGTTATCGAAGGCGATGTTTGAAATCAGTTACGGTGGTGCGGCCCTTGCCGGGTTGTTGTCGTTCTTGTCCCCCTGCATCCTGCCGATGGTGCCGTTTTACCTGTCATACATGGCGGGCATTTCCATGCAGGAATTGCGCGATGACGGTGGGATCGCGCCCGGTGCACAGCGACGATTGATCGGATCCGCGATTGCCTTTGCGCTTGGCGTAACAACAATATTCGTTTTGCTGGGGCTTGGTGCGACGGCACTCGGGCAGGCATTCATTCAATGGAAGGACCAGCTTTCCTATGTTGCCGCCGCCGTTCTTCTGGTGTTCGGCCTGCATTTCCTTGGTGTGATCCGGGTGCCGTTCCTCTATCGTGAGGCGCGGCTGGAAACGAAAACAGAGCCGACAAGCTTCATCGGTGCCTATGTCATGGGGCTTGCGTTCGGTTTTGGCTGGACACCTTGCGTGGGCCCGGCACTGGCGGCAATCTTGTTCATGGCCTCGGCTTCGGGTGATTTGTGGCAGGGTGGCACGCTGCTCCTTGTCTATGGCCTGTCGATGACGCTGCCTTTCGTCATTGCAGCACTATTCGCCAAACCTTTCCTGGCCTGGGTCGGACGCAACCGCAAATATCTGGGCTACGTTGAAAAGATCATGGGCGTTATGCTGATCGTATTTGCCATTCTGATCGCCACCAATACCGTCAACTATATCGCGGATTTCATGATCCGCCATTTTGACTGGTCCAGTACACTCAAGTAACCGCCAACCCCTCGAATGGAGGATATGATGAAACATCTTCTCACCACGCTCGCCACACTGATCGCGCTTTCGCTGCCCGTACATGCCGTTGAGTTGGGCGATGACGGGCTGCACAAGCCAACCTGGTTGCGCGACACATTCAAGGACATGCGCGAAGATTTGGCCGAAGCCAACGCCGATGGCAAACGGCTTCTGGTGATCTGGGAGCAGCGTGGCTGCATCTATTGCACCAAGATGCATGAGGAGGTGTTCCCCGATCCAAAGATCGACGCAATGATCCGTGACAATTACTTTGTCGTGCAGATGAACCTGTTTGGCGATGTCGAGGTGACGGATTTTGACGGCACCGCGCTTCCCGAAAAGGAAATGGCACTGCGTTGGGGCGTGGTGTTCACCCCGACCCTGATGTTTTTCCCCGAAGCGGTTGATGCGGGCAAGACCGCGCAACAAGCGGCCATCGTCTCCATGCCCGGTGCCTTTGGTATTGGCACCACGCTGGATTTGCTGACTTGGGTTAAGGACAAGGGAAATCTGACAGGCGAACATTTCCAGAAATACCATGCGCGGATGATAACAGAACGCGGTGGAGAATAGCCGGGTCGGAGGAGCGGGCGATGAATATATGCAAGAATTGAAATATCATCATTGCATAGTCTGGGAATCATCGTTTATCGTCGGATTCGAGGAAACAGGGAGGTTTTCGAATGAAGCGCCAAATAGTTCTTGGCATGATCATTTCCGCGTTCAGCGCAGGCGTGGCCATGGCAGAGGTTGCGCCCGAATCTGTGGCATATACGGACGGCGCAGTTGCGCAATCACTGACCGGCACCGCCGGGAACCCGGAAGAAGGCCGCAAGGCCATGGTGGACCGCGGTTTGGGCAATTGCGTTGCGTGCCACAAAGCCGAAATGCTAAAGGATCAGCCGTTCCCCGGAGATGTTGGCCCAACGCTGGATGGTGCCGGTGATCGCTGGACCGAGGAACAACTGCGCGGCATCGTCGCTAATGCAAAGATGACCTTTGATGGCACGGTCATGCCCGCATTCTACAAGAACAGCGGTTATATCCGCCCCGGTGACGGTTACACCGGAAAAGCGGCGAAAGAGCCGATTGCCCCGATTTTGAGCGCCCAGCAGGTAGAGGATGTCGTGTCCTATCTGATGACGTTCAAGGAATAAACGTGACACCCCTGTCCGGCGCAACCGCTGGACGCCAAGAAGGAGTGAAGGAATGATTCTTTCAAGAAGAGAAGCGCTTGTGCTTGCACTGGGGACTGTGGCCGCTGCGGCGATTCCACTGCCCGCACTTGCCAGCGTGGATGAGGCGATTGCCGCCTTTACCGGCGGGGCCGAAATTGGCACCGGGCCGGGTGTGACGCTGACCGCGCCAGAGATTGCGGAAAACGGCAACACGGTTCCGATTGCGGTGGATGCGCCCGGCGCCTCGGCCATTCTGATTTTGGCGACCGGCAACCCGACACCTGCGGTTGCGACGTTCAAGTTCGGCGAATTGGCGGGGTCGCAAATGGCCTCCACCCGGATTCGCCTGTCAAAAACACAAGAGGTTGTGGCGATTGCCAAGCTGGCCGATGGCTCGTTTGTGCGGGCTTCGTCGGAAGTCAAAGTCACCATTGGCGGCTGCGGCGGCTGATTTAGGGAGATCTGAAAAATGGCAAACGATGTAAAACCCCGCGTGAAAGTTCCGAAGTCAGCCAAGGCTGGCGAGTCGATCCTGATCAAGACGCTGATCAGTCACCCGATGGAATCGGGCCAGCGCAAGGATAAGGACGGCAAGTTGATCCCGCGTGAGATCATCAACCGCTTTACCTGCGATTTCAACGGCAAGAACGTGATTGACGTGACGCTGGAGCCGGCGATTTCGACAAACCCGTATATCGAATTTGAGGCGATGGTGCCGGAAGCCGGTGAATTCAAGTTCACATGGTATGACGACGACGGTTCTGTCTATGAGGACAGCAAGCCGATCGAAGTTTCTTGATATCCGTTGCAACATATGAGGGAGGACACAATATGACGCTGCGGACAATCAAGACGGCACTGGCCGCGACCGCAATCCTTGGCTGTGCTTTTACTGGCATGACCATGGCCGACCCCGTTGACGAACCGATGGTCATTGACGGACAAAACATCACCATTCGCGCCCCGGCACCCGAATTTCTGAAAGGGGTTCTGCCGGAGGTTCTGTCGGGCTGGCTCTATCGCGACGAAGATACGCGCAAGATGGAGTTGGATGATTTCGACAATCCCGGCATCATCTATGCCGACCGTGCGCGCGACCAGTGGGAAGTTGTGGATGGCACCGAAGGCAAGGCGTGTGTGTCCTGCCACGAAAGCCCGGAAGCGATGAAGGGCCTGCGCGCGGTGACGCCACGGGTTGACCCAGACTCGGGCAAGCTGATGAACATTGAGGCTTATGTCAATAAATGCCGGACCGAGCGGATGGGGGCCGAGGCATGGGGCGACAAATCCGATCATATGATGGACATGCTTGCGCTGATTTCGCTGCAATCGCGGGGTGAGATTATCAATGTCGCGATGGATGGCGCTGCTGCGCCGTTCTGGGAAAAGGGCAAAGAGATTTATTACACCCGTTATGGTTTGTTGGAGCTGTCTTGCGCCAATTGCCATGAGCAGAACAACGGCAAATACATCCGTTCTGACCACCTGTCGCAGGGGCAAACCAATGGCTTTCCGGTTTACCGCTTGAAAGACACCAAAATCACCAGCGCGCAGGGCCGTTTTGTTGGCTGCGTTCGCGATACCCGTGCCGAAACCTTCAAGATCGGCTCGGATGAGTTCAACGCGCTGGAGCTTTATGTCGCCACGCGCGGGAACGGTTTGGCGGTTGAGGGCGTTTCAGTTCGCCACTGATATTTATCGGATGCCCGGGCCACGCTTGGGCATCCGCTATGTTCGTTTGGTAATTTTTCAAATTTGACCCCGCTTTATCGTCTTTGGGCGTATGGTTGGGGTTTGTCTGGTAGCGAAAGGATCACAGCATGATCTCCCGGCGCGAGTTTCTTCAGGCCTCAGTGGCCGCATCAGCTCTTTACGGCGCCTCTGGGGTTGGCAATTGGGCGCGGCTTGCGGCGCAGCAGGCGTTGACCCAAGATCAGTTGTTGCAGTTTGACACCTTCGGCAATGTGTCCTTGATCCACATCACCGACATTCACGCCCAGTTGAAACCGATCTGGTTTCGGGAACCGGAGATCAATATCGGCGTGGCTGATGCCAAAGGCCGCCCGCCGCATGTGACCGGTGCCGATTTCCTGAAGATGTTTAACCTGAAACCCGGCTCTCCCGAGGCCTACGCGCTGACCTATGAGGATTTTGTCGCCTTGGGCAAGACTTACGGCCGGATGGGCGGCATGGACCGGGTGGCCACGGTGGTCAAAGCCATCCGCGCCGACCGGCCCGAGGCGATTATTCTGGACGGTGGTGATACCTGGCAAGGCTCCATTACCTCACTCCTCACCAAGGGTCAGGACATGGTTAATGTGATGAACCAACTGGGCGTTGAGGCGATGACAAGCCATTGGGAATGGACCTATGGCACCGAACGGGTGAAGGAAATTGTTGATGGCCTACCCTTCCCCTTTCTTGGGCAGAACATCTTTGACAAGGAATGGGATGAACCGGCGTTTGACCCCTATACTTGGTTCGAACGTGGCGGCGTCAAGATTGCCGTGATCGGGCAGGCTTTCCCCTATATGCCGATTGCCAACCCCGGTTGGATGTTCCCAGAATATTCGTTCGGTATCCGTGATGAGCGGATGCAGGAAATGGTCGATGAGGTCCGCGCCGATGGCGCTGACTTGGTGGTGGTACTGTCGCATAACGGCTTTGACGTTGACCATAAGATGGCAGGCAAGGTCAAAGGCATCGACGTAATCTTGACCGGCCACACCCATGACGCCATCCCCGAGCCTGTGCTGGTGGGGGAAACCATCCTGATCGCCTCCGGCTCGCATGGCAAGTTTGTCAGCCGGATTGATCTGGACGTGCGCGATGGCAAGATGATGGGATTCCGGCACAAGCTGATCCCGATTTTCTCGGATGTCATCACGCCTGACCCGGATATGGCGGCGCTGATTGAGACTGAACGCGCGCCGTTCAAGGACCAGTTGGAAGAGGTGATCGGCAAAACCGAAAGCCTGCTCTATCGGCGTGGTAATGTGAACGGATCCTGGGATGATTTGATCTGCGATGCGATGCTGGCGGAACGGGACGCCGAGATTGTCATGTCCCCCGGCGTGCGTTGGGGCGCCAGTGTGATGCCGGGAGAGGACATCACGCGCGAAGATATCCACAACGTCACCTCGATGACCTATCCGGCCTGCTACCGCACCGAGATGACGGGCGAATACCTAAAAACCGTGTTGGAAGATGTTGCCGACAACCTGTTCAACCCCGACCCCTATTACCAGCAAGGTGGCGATATGGTGCGGGTGGGCGGTATGGGCTTTGCGATTGATGTCTCGAAACCGATGGGCAGCCGCATTTCGGATATGACCTTCCTGAAAACCAATGAGCCGATTGACCCGGCGCGGACTTATACTGTCGCGGGTTGGGCCTCGGTCAACGAAGGCACAGAAGGCCCGCCGATCTGGGATTTGGTGGAGGCTTATTTTCGCAAGCAAGGCAACATCAGCCTTGACCCCAACACTTCGGTCAAAGTGACCGGAGCGTGAATTCCTAACGCTTGAAGAAAGGTTTGGTCATGCCCGATAGAACCACGACTGACGGACCGACAATAAACACAACGCGGCGCGGGTTTTTGGCGGCATCAACGGCGCTTGTTGCCTCGGCCACTGCGGCGCGGGCGGCCACGCCTGACCCGCTGATCACCGAAGTGCAAGAATGGGCTTCGGGGTTGGGGGACGGCGTTGATGCCACGCCTTACGGCCTGCCGATCAGGTTTGAATCCGATGTCATCCGGCGCAATGTGTCGTGGCTGACGGCAGATACCATCTCCTCCATCAACTTCACGCCGATTCATGCGCTGGATGGCACGATTACGCCCGCAGGCTGCGCGTTTGAACGGCACCATTCCGGTGCGATTGAGCTATCGAAAGAGGATTACCGGCTGATGATCAACGGGCTGGTGGATCAGCCTCTGGTCTTTACTTATGCCGATCTGGAACGCTTCCCGCGCGTCACCCGTACCTATTTCCTCGAATGTGCGGCCAATACCGGCATGGAATGGGCCGGCGCGCAGTTGAACGGGGCGCAATTCACCCACGGCATGGTTCACAACATGGAATATACCGGCGTGACCCTGCGCACCCTGCTGAATGAGGCGGGCATCAAGCCAGAGGCGAAATGGCTGTTTGTCGAAGGCGCGGACGCGTCCTCGAACGGGCGATCCTTGCCGCTGGATAAGGCGCTGGATGATTGCATGATTGCGTTCAAGGCCAATGGTGAGGCGCTGCGCAAGGAACATGGCTACCCTGTGCGCCTGATCGTGCCGGGCTGGGAAGGCAATCTGTGGATCAAATGGCTGCGTCGGATTGAAGTCACGGATGAACCGGTGGAAAGCCGCGAAGAAACCTCCAAATACACCGATACGATGGAAAACGGCACCTCGCGCAAGTGGACTTGGGTGATGGATGCAAAATCGGTGGTCACCGCCCCCAGCCCGCAAATGCCAATCACCCATGGGCATGGCCCCTTGGTGATTACCGGGCTTGCGTGGTCGGGGCGTGGCCCGGTGGCAAAGGTCGATGTGTCTCTGGACGGTGGCAAGAACTGGCACGAGGCGCGGCTGGCTGCCCCCGGCCAGCCGATGGCCCTGACGCGGTTCTATTTCGATCACGATTGGCAGGGTGAGGAAATGCTGCTGCAATCACGTGTGACTGACAGCACCGGCTATGTGCAGCCAACCAAAACGCAGTTGCGCGCGGTGCGCGGCTTGAACTCCGTCTATCATAACAACTGTATCCAGACCTGGTGGGTAAAACCCAATGGGGAGGCTGAAAATGTCGAAGTTTCTTAAGCTGGCGCTGAGTGGCGCAATCATGGTGGGTTTTGGCAGCCCCGTCATGGCGGAAAAGCTGGGCCTTGGCCGCGCGGCTTTGCCCGAGGAAATCGCTGCGTGGAACAAGGATGTGCGCCCCGATGGCACTGGCCTGCCCGTAGGGTCGGGCAATGTCGCGGATGGAGAGGAAATCTTTGCCGACAAATGCGCCGCCTGCCATGGTGATTTTGCCGAAGGTGTGGGTAATTGGCCGAAACTGGCGGGCGGGTTTGACACGCTGAACCGCCAAGACCCGGTGAAAACCGTGGGCAGCTATTGGCCGCATTTATCGACGACCTTTGACTATATCGACCGCTCAATGCCCTTCGGCGATGCGCAAAGCCTGACCACGGATGAGGTTTATGCGATCGTTGCCTATATCCTGTTTTCCAACGATCTGGTGGAGGATGATTTCGTGTTGTCGAACGAAAACCTTGCCGGTTTTGAGATGCCGAACAGGGACGGGTTTTTCGTCGATAACCGCGACGACACCGAATATGCGCAGTTTTCACAGCCCGCTTGTATGGAAAACTGCAAGGAAGATGTGAAGATCACCATGCACGCAACGGTGCTGGACGTGACACCGGGCGACCCAAGCGATGGGACTGGCGCACCGCCCGGCGCGGCGGGTGAAGGCGGCAAAGCTGCCCCGGAAACCGCCGCAAAGGTTACCGCCGAAACGCCAGCACCAACACCTGAAACGGCTGCCGCCGACCCGGAACTGGTGGCAGCCGGTGAAAAGGTGTTCAAGAAATGCGCGGCCTGCCACAAGGTCGGTGAAGGTGCGCAAAACAGCATTGGACCTGCGCTCAACGGCATCATCGACCATCCTGCCGGAGCGCTGGAAGGGTTCAACTATTCCACCGCAATGACGGCGGCGGGCGCGGGCGGTCTGGTATGGGATGCCGCAAGCCTTGACCAATACCTGATCAAGCCGCGAGATCTCGTCAAAGGCACCAAGATGACATTTGCGGGGTTGAAGGATGAAGGCGACCGCGCGGCAGTGATTGCCTATCTGTCAACTTTCGCGAAGTGAAAGTGATGTCTCCCGCAAATGCGCTGGGCGGAAATCGCCGCGCGATGGCCTGCCCAGGCCCGACCCATCCATGAAAGGGTAACCCAATGCAAAGACGCGATTTCCTGACAATAAGTGCCGGCGCAATCCTGTTGCCCACCCGTGGCTTCACCGCCAGTTCGCTTATGCTGGGCGATGGCAAGCTGACCACCCTGTCCGATGGCCACCTCGTCCTTCCCGGTGATTTCGTGCTTGGCAACATGGACCCGGCAGAGGCCGCTGCCATTCGCGCAAAGTTCCATCTCGACCCCGACAGCTATCAACCGCCCTGCAATGTCACGCTGTTCCGCACCGGGGATCGCAACGTGCTGTTCGATGTCGGCTCCGGGCCCGATTTCATGCCAACTGCGGGCAAACTGGCGGAGGCTCTGACCGCCGCAAGCCTGACACCTGAAGATATCACCGATGTCATTTTTACCCATGCGCATCCGGATCATCTGTGGGGGTTGTTGGATGAATTTGACGAACCTGTTTTTGCGAACGCACAGCATTACATGGGGCAGGTAGAGTTTGACTATTGGTCGGACCCCGCAACCCTTGGCAGCATTGGTGACGCCCGCGCCACCTTCGCTGTCGGCGCTGCCCGCAGGTTGGCAACGATTGCCGAACAAATGCACATGCTGAACGACGGTGACGAACCCCTGCCAGGCATTACCACCCGCCTGACTCCCGGTCACACACCGGGGCATATGTCGTTCATTCTGGATGGCAAGGCGCTGGTGACCGGCGATGCGATTTCGAATAATCACGTTGCTTTTGCGCAGCCCGGCTATGCCTCCCCTTCCGATCAGGATCCGGAACGGGCGGCGCAAACCCGTGTCGCATTGCTGGATCAGATCACCGCCGATGGCCTTGCCGTCATAGGCTTTCACCTGCCCGGTGGCGGTGTTGGCCAAGTCACGCGTGAGGGCGACAGCTACACCTATGTCGAAGGGTAAGCCAATGCGCTCCGTTGCAAAAACGGTGTGCGAATAGCTTGCATCTGTGCCCGGTTTCGTCATTCTGCATCCACTGAACAGGGGATATACCATGACGAACGAAATCGCCAAACGCTACGAAGCTGCGCGCTCCATCGCGCGGGAGGCAGGCGCGCTTGCGCTGCGCTATTTCCAATCCTTCGACACCTTGACGATTGAGGCCAAGGCCCAGCAGGATTTTGTGTCCGAGGCGGACAAGAACGTCGAGGTTCTGACCCGTGCCGCGATTGCCAAGGCTTTTCCCGATGATGCGATTGTGGGGGAAGAAGACGCGCCAACCAAAGGCACCTCCGGCTTTACCTGGGTGATCGACCCGATTGATGGCACCACCAATTTCATCCACGGCATCCCGCAATGGTGCGTTGCGATTGCGGTGGTGCGGAACGCTGAAACCGTTGTCGGCGTCGTCCACGACCCGGTGCATGAGGAATGTCACCACGCGATGCGCGGGCACGGCGCGTTTTGCAATGACCGGGCGATTCATGTGCTTGCAGGTCGCAGCCTGACGAATGGCTCGCTCGGCGTTGGGTTTTCGGGGCGGACGCGGACATCAGGCATCATTTCCCTGATTGATCAGATCGCCCGCAACGGCGGCGTATTCTGGCGCAATGGCTCGGGCGCGCTTAGCTTGGCTTACGTCGCCAGCGGCAAGATTCTGGGCTTTGTCGAGGAACATATGAACGCCTGGGATTGCCTTGCGGGTCAATTGCTGATCGCCGAGGCCGGCGGCGTGGTCGAGGCGCAGAATGCCGACGACATGATCGCAAATGGCGGTCGTGTGGTAGCCGCCACCGCCGAGGTTTTTGATGAGGTGCAGGCGATGGCAAATCAGGCCTATAACGCCTGACGCCACCCCGGCCTGATCGCTATTTGCCCTTTTTCTTCGGCTCCGCCCTTGGCTGCACCGGCACGTCCAAAGGCGCGCTCAGGTCAATCCGC
>NZ_JAKDLJ010000079.1 GCF_030452865.1 Pseudorhodobacter sp. | reverse complement strand
CCCAATTCATCATCTTCGCCCATATCATCATGAGCTGGCTGATCAATTTTCAGGTGTTGAAGGCGCTGCGACAGCCGATCGAGAGCCCGGATTTGCCGAAATGGGTTCAAGACTGGATCGCCGCCGAAACCGAAAGACCGTGGCCACCCGTCAAAGCCTGACCGACCCGCCGTCGGCAGACACGATTATTCTTCGAATAATCAGTGTTTGGGGGCATCTTGCTGTGCGATACGTCACGATGCTTGCGTCAAGATGTGCTTTCAGGCTTGATCACCGCAGCAAATCCATAGGGCAGGGGGCGGCATGACATCGGCAAAGAAACGTATCTGGGGCTGGTTTTTCTTTGATTGGGCGAGCCAGCCTTACAACACCTTGCTGATCACGTTCATTTTTGCGCCCTATATGAAAGACCTGCTGGGCGACGGCAGCAGGGCGCAAACCGTCTGGGGCTATGGCATCGGTGCGGCCGGGTTGTTCATTGCCCTTTGCGCCCCGCTTTTGGGGGTGATCGCTGACAAGGCCGGGGGGCGGATGCGCTTTTTGTGGCTGTTTTCGGTGATGTATGTGATCGGATCCTGGGGGCTGTGGTATGCGATCCCCGGCGATTTCAACCTGTTCCTCATCATGCTGTGCTTTGCCATCGGCCTGGTCGGGATGGAGTTTGCGACGATCTTCACCAATGCGATGCTGCCGGACCTTGGCCCGGCGGAGGAGATTGGCAAAATCTCCGGCTCCGGCTGGGCGTTCGGCTACGTCGGTGGTTTGATTGCCTTGGTGTTCATGCTGCTTTTCCTTGCCGAAGGCGAGAGCGGGAAAACCCTGCTGGGGATTTCGCCGCTGTTTGGATTGGATGCAGCGACGCGGGAAGGGACGCGGTCTGTCGGGCCGCTGACCGCGATCTGGTATGTCGTGTTCATGGTTCCGTTCTTCCTGTGGGTCAAGGAACCGGCGCGCACCGCCACCATGGGGATGATGGCGGCGGCGCGGACTGCCTGGCCGGAGTTGCGCCAAAGCCTGCGCGGGTTGCCAGAGCAGCGCAGCCTTTTTGCCTATCTCGCGTCGTCGATGTTCTACCGCGATGCGCTGAACGGGATGTATGTTTTCGGCGGGATTTATGCCGCAGGCGTTCTGCATTGGCATGTGATCGACGTGGGCATATTCGGTATTCTCGCCTCGATCACCGGAGCGCTTTTTGCCTGGCTTGGCGGCAAGGCGGATAGCCGGTTCGGGCCAAAACCGGTGATTGCGGTTTGTGTGTTGGTGTTGACGCTGGTGGCAATCGGCGTCGTGCTGATTTCCCGTACCTCGGTTTTCGGCCTGCCCGTGGAGGCGACGAGCAAGTTGCCCGATATCGCTTTTTACATCATGGGCGGGCTGATCGGGGCTGCTGGCGGAGCGTTGCAATCGGCAAGCCGCACGATGATGGTGCGGCAGTCGGATCCGGCGCGGATTACGGAGTCGTTCGGGCTTTACGCGCTGGCGGGCAAATTCACCTCTTTCATCGCGCCGCTGACAATCGGGGTCGTCACCGATATCACCGGCAGTCAACAACTCGGCATATCCCCGCTTATCGGGCTGTTCCTGATCGGGCTGTTTCTGCTATTCTGGGTAAAACCGCAGGGTGACAGAAAATTGGGGCAGGTGTGATGACAAGACCGATGACGTATCTGGTGCCGCTTTTGGCGGGTTTGGCGCTGTCCTGTTCCTCCACCACCTCGCTATATGCCGATCAACTGGCCAATCAGCTTTTTGGCGCCAAGAAAACTGCGTCGCAACAAGCGCCGATGCCGATTGGTTCCTACGCCAAGGGGTGTTCGGCAGGGGCGGTTCAATTGCCCGAAACCGGCCCAACCTGGCAGGCGATGCGGCTGTCGCGCGGTCGCAACTGGGGCCAGCCCGCGATGATCGCCTATCTGGAGGATCTTTCGCGTATGGCGGTTTCTGTCGGCTGGAAGGGGCTGTACATCGGCGACATCTCGCAGCCGCGCGGCGGGCCGATGACCAGCGGCCATGCCAGCCACCAGATCGGGCTTGATGCGGATGTCTGGATGCTGCCGCCAAAGCGATTGAACCTAAGCCGGGCGGAGCGGGAAAGCATCAGCTCCATCCCTGTCCGCTCTGCCGATCAACGCTCGGTCACTCGCAACTGGACCCGCAGCCACCACGCGTTGATGAAAGCGGCGGCGTCGGATGCCCGTGTTGACCGGATTTTCGTGGCGGCAGCGGTGAAGCTGGAAATGTGCAAAACTGCGAAGGCGTCGGATACCGCATGGTTGCAGAAAATTCGTCCGATCTATGGTCACGACACCCATTTCCATGTTCGGTTGAGATGTCCTGCCGGCATGTCAAGTTGCCAGACGCAAAAGCCGACGGTTTCCAGCCTGTCCAAAGGTGGCAATGGCTGTGACGATACGCTTCGCTGGTGGGTGACGGATTATCTGAACCCGCCAAAGGCCAAACCGGGCGCACCCAAGCCCAAGCCGCAGCCGAAAAAGCGCGGGCCACGGCAATACACAATGGCGGACCTGCCCGGCCAATGCAAAAACGTTCTCGCCTCGCGCTGATCGCCGGGATGGTGCTGGTTCTGGCACTGGACAGCAGCGCCGCACCGGTGTTGCCCGGACAATATATCGGCACCTTCGTCGTTTATTCCTCCGACCCGCAGTTCGGCGGGATTTCGGGGTTTGAAATATCTGATGATGGGCGGTCTTTTGTCGCGCTCAGCGACCGCGCGCGCTGGACCGAAGGTCGCCTCAACCGGAACGAAGCCGGCAAGATCACCGGCATCACCGCGGCAAAAATGCGCCCGCTTCTGGACGAAACTGGCAAGCAATGGCGCGGCGAGCGGGCGGATAGCGAAGGATTGGCGATCGCGCCGAATGGTCGCGCCTATGTCAGTTTTGAAGGCAAGCATTCCGCACGCGTGGTTGCCTATGCCAGAATGGGACGTTCCGCGCAGCCGCTGCCATCGGCGAAAGCCTTTGCCAATATGCCTGCCAATTCAGCGTTGGAGGCGCTGGCAGTGGACGCGGCAGGCGCTGTTTACACCATGCCCGAAGATCCGAAAGGCCCGTACACTGTGTTCCGCTTTCGCAATGGCGCGTGGGATTCGAATCTGACCATTTCACATCAGGCTGATTTTCAGGCGGCGGGGGCGGATTTCGGTCCCGACGGACGGTTTTACCTGCTGGAGCGCGGTTTTCACGGCATCTTCGGCTTTTCCTCGCGGGTAAGAAGCTTTGCGCTGACGGTCAGGGGGTTCAGGGATGAGCGGGTCGAAATGCAAAGCAATCCCGGCACACATGACAACCTGGAAGGACTGGCAGTCTGGCGTGATGAAAAAGGCGATATTCGCCTGACAATGATTGCGGACGACAATTTCTATTGGGTGCAGCGCAATGAGGTGGTGGAGTACCGGGTGACGCCATAACTTGACACGGGGCTGCGGCCAAGCGTAAACCGCACGCGCCCCCGATGTTCTGGGTGCCAAGTCTCCGCGACCTTGCTAAAACGGAAAAACAGAATGAACCGTCACCTGATCCCCGGCGTTGTCGCGATGGCGGTCATCGTTGTCGCCTCCAACATCCTTGTGCAGCATCTGTTCGGCCAATGGCTGACATGGGGCGCGTTCACCTACCCGCTGGCTTTTCTTGTTACGGACTTGACCAACCGTTTTTACGGGGTCCGTGCCGCCCGGACTGTGGTGTTTGCGGGCTTTGTTGTCGGGCTGATCTGTTCTTTCATCGGTACGCAGATCATCGGCGAATTCGGGCCGCTGGTGACGTGGCGGATTGCGCTTGGATCCGGACTTGCATTCCTGACGGCGCAAATGCTGGATGTCACCATATTCGACCGGCTGCGCAATCGCGGTTGGTGGCGCGCTCCGCTCGCCTCTACCCTGATCGGCGCATCGGCGGATACGGCGATTTTCTTCACCGTGGCCTTTTCCAGCGTGCTGATGATGCTGGAGCCGGGCAATGATGTTCGTTGGGCGGCAGAGGCGTTGCCACTGCTGGGTGCGGGTCCGGTTGTCCCGCTATGGGTTTCTCTCGCGTTTGCGGATTGGGGCGTGAAGCTGGCGCTGGCGATTCTGGCACTGATCCCGTTTCGCCTCATCATTCAAAAATTTCAACGGACAGCGGCGTAATAACTTTTGACATTCAGGAATTTTGTGGCAGGCTCCCCCTATCGGCAACGTTTTTGAAAGGAGGTGATCCAGTGTCTAGAGTGATGTTGGAGAGAGGTGTCGGGACAGTCAGACGGGGTGTTTGCTAGGGGCAGACCCCGGTGAAACAGACCACTGATTGGGCTTGTCATCCTAACTGGCCCATCTCCGTGAACTCGGAAAGGGTTGTCTGTAAAGGCAACCCTTTCTCTATTTCTGCCAGCCTCTTTTTTCGAACCTTCTACGCTGGCCTCCGGGTCTAACAAAAGGCCGATGGTCCCCTTTCCGGACCTCTGATGGTTGCCAAGGCCTCGTAGCATTCTGGCCGTTGTTCTGAGTCCGAGGCACATTCATCCAGACTTCTGTATCAATAAAGCACCAGTTTTCGATCTCCGGTCGACCGCGCCATAATCCCAGATATAGTTGCGCTGAGCGACGCGCGACCACTTCATCTAGCGCCCCGCTGTAAAACACACAACCAATAGCTGAACTTCAGCAAATCAATATTCCCATTCAATTGTATTGCGGCGAAAATAAAGCGAAAGAATGAACAATTTGCGGTCCGCTGCGCTGAAACCCCTAGAAATTGCGTCGAAAACTAGGTAATAAGGCAGTAATAGGGCAAAAGCCCAATAACAAGCCGGGTGATTACAATCCCGGATATGAGGCGGAGTAGTATCATGGTAAAAGCGATTAATTTCGCTGTCCGCACTTCTGCGGGCAAAGTTGTGCACGGCGGCGTTTCAGGCGACGGCGGCAGTCAGTTTCTTCAGGTTGGGTCCGGCGAAAGTGTCTCGCTCAACATTCCTCAGTCCAGCGTGGTTGCCTATCAGCACCAGGGCAAAGACCTTGTTCTCAAGCTGTCCGATGGGCGCGAGATTACGCTGAACGGATATTTTGAATCCAATCCGGGTGAAGACAACAAGCTCTACCTCAGCAACGATGGTGAGGTGACAGAGGTTTTCCTGACCGATGGCGGCGATGGTGCGGTCTATGCCAATTATGGCCCGGTCGATACCTGGAACAAATATTCCAACGTCGACGATCTGCGGTTTACCGATGACAACACCCTGATGGCGGGCGAATATGCCGACGATCAGGTTGGCATGGCACCCTTCGTTCCGGGCCTGTTGGCCGGGATGGGCGGCGGCGGGCTTGGTGCGGCAGCAGCGGTTGCCGGCGGGCTGGGCGTGATCGGCGCGGTTGGCGGCGGCGGTGGCTCAGGCGGACACACCCGCGTTCCGCCAGCAGTTGATCATCCCGAAGTCAGCAAAGACATTTCGACCGTGACCCCGGACAAAACCGTGGTCGTAAGCGGCACTGGTGAACCCGGTGAAAAGGTTGATGTCGTCATTGGTGGCAAGACGCAAACCACTGAGATCGGGAAGGATGGCACTTGGGAAACAGAGTTCAAAGGTGACAAATTCCCCGGTGACGGGACGCATGAGGCGGTGGTCACCGTAACGGACGGCGACGGCAAGACCGAAGTTCTGGATGGTCCGGAATTCGTGATTGATATGACGCCACCGCTCGTGTCGACCACCGAAGGTACTGTCAGTGTTGGCGATGTCGAGAACCTTGTCGAATACAAGGACGGCGTGACGCTGAAAGGCGAAGGCGAAGTCGGTGCCAAGATTGACGTGGTTGTCGATGGCCACTCCCATCAGACCGTTGTTGCGGCCGATGGCACATGGACGGTGACGTTTACGCAAACTGAAATTGCAGGTGGCGAGTATCAGATTCCGGTGACGATCACGGCGACCGATGCCGCGGGCAACCAGACGGTTATCACTGACAGGATCGCTATTGATACAATTCCGCATCCGCTCAACTTCAATTCGGTGACGGCGGACAATGTGATCAACGGTGCGGAGGCAAGCGGCGAAGTGGCCGTGACTGGCACCTCGACCGCAGGTGCGGTTGTGACGGTGGTAATGGAAGGCCATAGCCAATCCGTGACCACCGATGCCAGCGGAAGCTGGACGGTGAAATATCCGGCAGGCACCTTCACAACCGGAGACTTTGATCGCAGCTTCACGGCAACAACGGTAGATGCGGCGGGCAACACTTCCTCGGCAACGCATACGGTGAAGGTCGATACCACTACTTCGGTCAGTTTCACCGCCGGGTCGCTGACAGCAGACAACATCATTAACGAAAGCGAAGCGCAAACAGGGGTCACCCTGACCGGGCAAGCCGAAGTGGGTTCAACCTCGGTTTCGGTGGTGTGGAACGGCACGACCTTGCCTGCAACGATTGCTGCGGATGGCACATGGTCGGTCAATTTTCCGACCTCTGCGGTTCCGACTGCGGATGGTGTCAGCACCGCGACAGTTACCTCCACCGACGCGTATGGCAACACCGCGAGCAACACGCGTGACATCAGCGTTGACCGTGGCACTGCCGTTACCATTGACGCCAATCAGGCCGGTGGCGATGACACCATCATGAGCACCGAAGCCAATGCAGGCGTCACGCTGACCGGGACCGCCGAAAAAGGTGCGACGGTCGCGGTGGAGTTCCAGGGCACGACCCATACCGTGACGGCCAATGCCAGCGGCACCTGGTCGGCCAAATTCAACAGCGGTGAAATCACCCCCGGCACTTATGCCAACGGCGCGGATAATACCGTGAGCGTCACGGCGACGGACAAGGCAGGCAACATCGCGAAAACGACGCATATGATTGCCGTTGATACCGAGGTCACCGATTTCGCCCGCTCCACGCTTTCGACCGGCGAAGACAATGTGCTGAACAACGTGGAGGCCAATGATGGCCTGACCGTTACCGGAACGGTTGAAGCGGGTTCCTCGGTGCAGGTCAACTTCGGCAGCGTCGGGCCGTTCAATGCAACGGTGAGCGGCACGACCTGGACCGTGACGATCCCGAAAGCCAACATTCCGCAGGGCGAAACCGAGGTCAAACTGACTGCGGTTGCGACCGATCACCTTGGCAACGTTTCTGCTCCGCATAGCGAGATGATCGAAATTGATCGCGTCGTCACACCTTTTGATCGGGACGGCGGCACTTTGGGCGGCGACGGTATTCTCAACGCGCAAGAAGTGGCAAACGGGCTTGATCTGCAAGGGTCTGGCGAAGTGGGTTCGACCGTGGTTGTCAAACTGTCGAACGGCGCGGAACAAACCATCGAAGTCGGTGCGGATGGAACTTGGTCCACCCGGTTTGAGGCTGACCAGCTTCCGCATGGTCAAGGCGGCCCGGATATGAGGGTTACGGTTTCGGCCACGGACCTTGCCGGCAACACTGCCAGCTTTGACGAGTTCGTGAAGATCGACACCGTTGCCGAAGACGCGCCGGGGGTCACCAGCATTGTCAAGGCGACCAGCGGTGCGAACCTTACCGGCGTGATCATGGATGAAACCATCGACAGCAACTTCTCATTCCATAAGGTAGATCAAACTGGTCATGTCACCGACATCAGCCTGAAGAATGGCAGCAATGGGTCCACTTTTGCGCAGTTTGACAAGCCAACGGTGCCGGACGGGGATTATCTGGTCATCAATCATGCCGATGACGCCGGAAACGATTCCGCAACGCTGTTGGTGACGAACAACACGGGCACCGCCACGGTTGACCTTCATAACACCGCGTTCCACAACTTCGACTTCAGTTCCATCGACCTGACGCTTGCAGCAACGAACATGACAATCAGTGCAGATGATCTGATCGCGATGACCGGGCCGGACAAGATGCTGATGATCAAAGGCGGGGCAGACGATCATGTTACCTTGACCGATGCGACAGCCGCGGGGACGCAGGTGGTGGATGGTGAAAGCTATCACCTCTACCATCTGGGCGATAATGGCGCCTCGGTGTTGTTGGACGATGACATCAATACCGTGATCTGACGGGGCAAACAAATGCCCATCAGGATCCGCAAGACAGTACGCGGCGGGGACAAGCGCCCCGCCGCAGCCGCTGTGACATTCGCGGCCATTCTCGCACTTTCCGGCTGCATGAACGGAAACGCCCCCGGCGTGACAATGGCGGGGGGAAGCGACCCGACGGCCATTGCAGCGTCCACCCAGCTTGCGGGAGCGGCGGGTGACACGGTAAAGCGCGGCGAGCAACGCTCTGCCATCATTGATGATCTGCGGACGCGGCAGTCGGTTCTACCTGGCCAGGGCGCTTGTGGACAAATCGCTAACGGAGTCCTGACCGCGAACAAAGGCCCAGCGGCGGCGGAATTGCGGGTTTCGCGCTTGAAAGCCGAAGCGAAATCCAAGAATTGGTTGCCCTCCATCGGGCCAGTCATGGACCTGACTTCGCTTGGCGCATTGGCGGCGTCGATCCTTGTGGAACAGGTCTTGTTCGACAATGGCAAACGCAAGGCGGAACGCGCCTATGCCGCCGCTGATGTGGAGGTCGCCGCCGTTTCCCTGTCGGAGGAAATGAACAAGCGGGTTTATGAAGGGCTGAACTATTACGTCTCGGCGCAGAGGGCCAATGAACAGGCGCGATTGGCGGCGGCTGGTGTGACCCGGATGCAGGAATATGGCCGCATCATGGGTGTTCGCGTTTCGGGCGGCCTGTCGGATCGGTCCGAAGAACGGGTTATCCAGCAAAAAATCTCTCAGATGCAAGCGGGCGAGGAAGCCGACAAGGAGACGGCAGCAACTGCGATGGCCGAATTGAATGTGATGGTTCAGGTTCCGGTCGCAGGGCTTTCCGGCCTTTGCAGCCTTAGCGCACCCAAAGGATCATCCGAACCGCTTGCCGTCCTTCGCGCCAGTGGTGAGGGCCGCCGCACAGTGGCAGAGGCGAAAATGGCCCGTGCAGGGTTGTTGCCCGGCCTCAAAGCCAGTGCGACGGCAGGGAAGGGGGGCGTTTCCGGCGGTCTGCGTGTCAGTGCGGACAATGCACTCGGTTTCGGCACCGGGTCCAGCCTTGCAGCGCTGGAAGCCAGCCAGGAGGTCGCCACGCAACGCACGGAAAGCGCGCGCGATGATGCCAGTCGCCGCATCGTCGCGTTGGAACGGCAGATCGCAAACCTTCAATCGCAGCAGGGCCAAGGTGCGGGCGTGTTGGAGCAAACGGCCTCAAGTCTGAAAATGTTCACCCAACAGTATAAATATGGTCGCAGACCCCTGATGGAACTGGTCGGAATGTTTGAGACATATTCCGCATTGGAAAGGGAGCAGGCGTCAGTTCCTTACGATATTGCCCTGCTGCAACTTCAAATCGGGAATATTCGCGGAGTATTGGTGGACGGGACAAGAATGTGACAGATGACCGGGTGGTCGCGTTTGATATGAACGCCGACAGAAGCAATGCTTCTGTCGCCACCTCCGCACGCCCAACCCCGTCGCAACGCCCGCACCGACCGCGCCACACCAGCCGCGCCATGACCCGCGCGCAGATCGCCTCGGTCTATGCCGGGTTGCTCGGTGCGGAAATTTCTGCCGCTGACCTGCTGGAACATATCCAGATTGCGGCGGGCAGTGGCAAGCTTGGTCTTGATGAGATGGCCGCTTCGCTGCGTGGCGTCGGCCTGACCGCAAAGGTCGAAAAAGCGCCAAAATCCACCGAAGGCATCTGGCCCGCGCTGGCGCTGATGAAGTCCGATCAAGTGGTGCTGGTGCTTGGTCAATCCGAAACGACGGTCGAGGTCTACGACACCACCTGCCCGGACAATCGTACCGAAGTTCCGCTTGCCGATTTCGCGAAGGTTTTCACCGGTAAGCTTTTGCGTGCAAGGACCACGATGGCGGACTTGGAAGCGCGGCACAGCGACAAAGGTGCCGCCGCGCATTGGTTCTGGGGCGAGTTTCCGCATTTCCGCCGTCAATTGCTGGAAGTCGCCGCAGGTTCCATGGTCGCCAACCTGCTGGCGGTTGCCGTCGCGCTGTTTTCCTTGCAGGTTTATGACCGGGTGATCCCGCATAAATCCGAACCGACGCTGTGGGTGCTCGCCCTTGGCGCGCTGACGGCGGTGTTGCTGGAAGCGGCGTTGAAAATGGCGCGTTCGGGCTTGATGGATGTCACCGGACGGCGGATTGAATTGACGGTGCAATCGCGGCTGATGCATCGCTTGTTGGGCATGAAGCAATCAGCGGGCAAACGCGCGCCCAGCCAGATTTTCGGCGCAATGCGAGAATTTTCCTCGGTGCGGGAATTTTTCACCGCCTCCACCATCGGCACCGTTGCGGATATTCCCTTCATCCTGATTTTTCTTTTGCTCGTTGCCTCCATCGGTGGCAATATCGTGTGGATTCTGGTGGTTGGCGGTATCCTGATGGTCGCCCCCGGTTTCTTTTTCCAAAAGAAGATGATCGCGCTGACGCAATCAACGCAAGGGGCGTCCATGCGCGCCTCACGGCTGCTCTATGAGGCGGTCTATGAGCAGGAAACCGTCAACACCCAGCGCGGCGAGGATCGGGTAAAGCGACTGTGGCAAGAGTTGGTTACGCTGTCAGCGGTCAAATCCTCGGAACAACGGCATCTGACTTCGGCGCTGACCTATTGGGCACAAGGCGTGCAGCAGGCGACCTACATTCTTGCGGTCGTCGCGGGGGCTTATCTGGTCTTCTCCGGTGATTTCACCATGGGGACGATCATTGCCATCGGCATTCTGACCGGACGCACGCTTGGCCCACTGGCACAACTTTCCGCGACGCTGGCGCGCTGGTCCAACGTCAAGGCGGCGCTGACCGGGCTTGATGCCATAGCCAACGCCGATCAGGCCGAGGAAGCAGGGCGCAAATACCTGCGTCGCGAACGGCTTGGCGGCACTTATGAATTGCGCCATCTGGAATTCAAGTATGACAAGGACAGCGCGGCCACCGTCGAAATTCAGGCGTGCAAAATCCCGGCGGGCCAGCATGTTGCGGTGCTAGGCACCAACGGGTCCGGAAAATCCACCCTGCTGAGGGTGCTGGCGGGCCTGTATGAGCCAAGCGCCGGGCGCATCCTGCTGGACAACATCGACATGGGCCAGATCCATCCGCGCGATCTGCGCCGGGGTATCGGCTATCTGGGCCAAGAGGTGCGGCTGTTTTCCGGCACCATCCGCGACAACCTGAACCTGAGCCAGTTGGAACGGGACGACGACCGCTTGTTCGACGCGCTGGATTTTGCGGGCCTCGGTCCCTTCATCCGCAACCACCCGCGCGGGCTGGATCTTGAGATCCGCGAACTCGGCGAAGGGCTGTCAGTTGGTCAGCGTCAAAGCCTCGGTTGGGCGCGGATGTGGTTGCAAGACCCGCAAATCGTGATCCTGGATGAACCCACCGCTGCCCTTGACCAGACGCTGGAGGCAACGCTGGTCAGCCGCCTTTCAACCTGGCTCGAAGGGCGCACCGCCATCATCGCCACCCACCGCGTCCCGATCCTTCAACTGACCTCGCGCACCTTGATCCTGCAAAGCGGCAAGCTTGTCGTC
>NZ_JAKDLJ010000466.1 GCF_030452865.1 Pseudorhodobacter sp. | reverse complement strand
TTTGACAAAAACGCTCTTACAGAAAGTGGATTTTTCATCGCCAATTTTGTCCTTTTGACCTGTCTGATAGCTCATTCTCACGATGCGGAGGTTCGACAGAACGATCCTACAAATCCGGCTCCAGCCCCGGATGAAGCGACAGTTCCTGACCGCTTCGTGGTGGAGGCGTTAAAGCAGTTTTCGGCGGTTTGCAAGGTTAGGAGTTCCCCTCCTCATGATCGCTTGGACCCATCGCGGAGCGGTCCCGGTCTGGGCCCGGCGGGTTAGCATCAAAATGACTGACGGTGCAGAATAGCTGCGTTGTGCCGTGTACTCTGGGACAGCAATTCCGCGTCAATCTGTTGGATACCAAGGCGCTACCCAGATAAGCGCACACAATGGAAATTGTGCTTCCGCCTCAGTGCGCAATGGCACTCAAGCGGCTTCGTATGCAAACCATTCTGAAAACACACCAAATGTAAACATAGACTTAACATCCCGATCTCCAGGGCAAGGCCTTCTTCACCGCATCCTCAAATACTTGTGATCCAAACGGATCTTGCCGGAGCGCGAAAATGAATCAAACCTCTCGTCTTTCCTTACCCTATATTGCGCCTTCGCAGGCTCAGAAACACGTCACCCATAACGAAGCACTACGTCAGATTGACGCCCTGGTCCAACTTGTGGTTGAAAGCGCGAACGCTACAACCCCCCCTGCCCTGCCGGACGATGGCCTGATCTGGGCGTTGGGGGCAGGACCCACCGGCGACTGGGCAGGACATGCATATCACCTTGCAGTCTGGGTTGAAAACAGTTGGCAATTCATAACGCCGCAGATTGGATGGTGTGCCTGGGATCGCGGCAGCGATCAGCTTCGGTCCTGGACGGGCACCGACTGGGAACCCATCCCGGCCTATCTCGGCACACCCGCCAGCCTTGGTATCAACGCCAGCGCCGATACTACCAACAGGCTGGCCCTAGCCAGTGCCGCCAGCTTGTTCAACCATGACGGTGGCGGCCATCAGATCAAGATCAACAAAGCCGCTACGGCCGATACCGCAAGCCTGTTGTATCAAACTGGCTTTTCCGCGCGGGCCGAAATGGGTTTGACCGGAAATAACGATTTCTCCATCAAGGTCAGCCCGGATGGGACCGCTTGGACAACTGCCGTCGTGATTGACAAAACCACTGGCAGGACCGGGTTCGGGACCACAAACCCGATTTATAACCTGCACGTCAGCGGCACGATGTCCTATCTGGCACTGGAGGATTCTGATGGCGTGCTGGGTGGGTCGATGTCAGCAGCAGTGCGGTTGATGGCAGGTGGCGTCGAACATGGACAATTGGGCTTTCCCGGCACCACAAGCGGCACAATGTACATGCGCAACCTGCAAGGTGACGTTTACCTTGAGGCGGACAGCCGCAACTTGGGTGCCGACAGTTTCATCCGCGTTGCCGTGGACAATGTAGAAGCGATGCGTGTGCGCGCTGGTGGTGTCGGCTTTGGCACTTCCAACCCGGCTCGCCCGTTGCATGTCGCAAGCGTGATGCGATTGGAGCCGTCAACCGCACCCTCCAGTCCAGCGGCGGGGGATATCTATTTCGACAGCGCCACGAAGAAACTGCGCTGTCATAACGGCATTCAATGGAACAACCTGTTCTGATCCATTTTCCGCCGTGATAGAGACGTACTTGGCCAGCGCCCATCTTGCCGCTTCCGGACCGAACCTAGAAAGGTGCGTTCCGGCGCCGGCGCCTGGCGCTGCGCCGAAGATTTGACTCCGTCCTCTTTATGTGGCCAAGCGGTAAGACGCAGCCGTCAGGCTGCGCCATGGGCAAAGGGCACATGATGGCAGTTGATGAAGTTTCGGCAACCCGTGTTGGCGCAAGTCGATTGGTGGCGGTGGTTGTGACGCATAACCGGCTCGCGAAGCTGCAAGTCACGCTTGCCGCATTGCTGGCAACACCCGCGATGCAGTTGGCAATGGTGATCGTTGTCGACAACGCCAGTAAAGATGGCACGGCTGGCTGGCTGAAAACGCAAAACGATCCACGTCTCGATATCCGCCTTTTGCCGGACAATCGCGGCGGCGCGGGTGGGTTTGCTGCGGGCATGCAGGCTGCGATGGCCGATCACGCGCCTGATTGGGTGGTGGTAATGGATGATGACGCCTACCCGCAACCGGGAGCCTTTGGCGCGTTTCACGACACGGATCTGACGGGCTGGGATGCTGTGGCCGCGGCAGTTTACTTTCCAAACGGCGCCATATGTGAGATGAACCGACCCTCGCGCAATCCATTCTGGCATATGCCGGTTTTTCTGCGCACCCTGTTTCGCCTCGGCGGTCGCAGTGGCTTTCACTTGGATCCGGCTGCCTATGCCGATGATGCCCCGGCGCTACAGGTCGATATTACCTCTTTTGTCGGATTTTTCGTGTCGAAAGCGGCGATTGCCAAGATGGGTTATCCCAATCCGGCGCTGTTTGTTTATGGCGATGATGGCATCTACTCGCTTCGACTGAGCCAGCAGGGCGGGCGCATCGGCTTTATGCCCCATATAA
>NZ_JAKDLJ010000465.1 GCF_030452865.1 Pseudorhodobacter sp. | reverse complement strand
AGAGGGGGCAGAATGCCCCCTCCCCCCACAACCGGCCCCGATCAACATTCCCGCAGCCAGAACCAACCCACCGCCCAGTACAACCTGAAACGCCGCGCGCATAAAGGGCGTCTGCATATACCGATTTTGGATCCAGACAATCGCCCACAACTCGATGAACACCAGAATCATCGCGATGGTGGTCGCCGTCCAGAAATCGGGGATCAGGTAAGGCAAAGCATGACCCAAGCCACCCAAAGTCGTCATCACCCCGGCGGCAATCCCGCGCTTCAACGGCGACCCGCGACCAGAGATCTGGCCGTCGTCTGACGCGGCTTCGGTGAACCCCATCGAAATCCCGGCACCGATTGCCGCCGCCAGACCGACGAGCAAAGTTGTGTGGTTGTCATGTGTCGCGAACGCCACCGCAAAAATCGGCGCAAGGGTGGAAACGGACCCATCCATCAGCCCGGCCAAACCCGGCTGCACCCAGGTCAGGATAAACTGCCGATGCGCGGTGCGGTCTTCTTCGCTGCGGGCGTCGCCACCCAGATGCTCCGCCTCCAACCGCTCGGCTTTTTGTTCATGTGCGGCTTCCGCCGCCGCCAGATCGCCCAGCAGTTTTCGGGTGTCGGCGTCTGTTGTCCGTGCTGCCGCGCGCATATAGAAATCATGCGCGTCGGATTCCATCGTCGCCGCTTCGCCGCGAATTTTCTCCAGCCCGAGGTTTTCGGTCAGCCAGACCGGACGGCGCGCATAAAACCCGGCCACATGCTCGCGCCGGATCAGCGGTATCACCTTGCCGAACCTTTGCACATGCAGGTCGATCAGTCGTTGCCGGTGATCATCCTCCTCCTCGGCCATACCATCGAACACGGCGGCAGAGGCGGGATAATCACTTCGCAGCATTTCCGCGTAGCTTCGGTAAATCCGTGCGTCATCTTCTTCGGACGAAATCGCCAGCGCCAGGATTTCCTGCTCGCTCAGGTCCGCGAAGCGTCGACGGTTCGAAAAGCCGGGGATCATGCTCAGCCTCCACTTTAGAATGGTTCTAACCATGCACATTGAGCGGCAGAAGCGCAATGCCGGATATGACAAAAAATCTGAACAGATTAGTTCACTTTTGGCTTGCGGGACTCAGGCGGCTGGTGTAAAAACTAAACAGTTTAGTTTACATTCATAAAGGAATCCCAAAATGAAACTGCTCCTGCCCAGCCTCGCCCTTTCGCTGTCGCTGGCGATGCCCGTGTTTGCACAAGGCGTCGTCGATCTGCCAACGCTGACCTGGCCCACAGAAACTGTCAGTCCCGCCTCGATGGGATGCACCAACCCAACCCGCCTGACCGTCGCAACCCCATGCGGAAAGAAGTGACGGCAGATTGCTGCCCTTGCTTGGCCTGAACCCTGTAGTCTATGCTGATGCTCCGGAGGCAGACAATGGACGCAGAAGTACAAACCACCCGCAAGGGCCGCAAATATGACGACGTGCTGAAAGGCGCGTGGCAGGTGTTTCTCGCACATGGCTTTGAAGGCGCGAATGTCGATGATATTGCCCGCGCCGCGGGTGTGTCAAAGGCCACACTTTACAGCTATTTCCCCGACAAGCGGGTGCTTTTCCTTGAGGTGATGAATGTCGAATGCGACAAACACGCCGAGGCCGCTGCAAGCCAGATAGGACCACAGGTCGCGCTGAAAGACGCCGTGATGATCGCCGCGACATCCCTGGTGGAGTTTTTCACGTCTGACTTCTACTTGCGCGTTTTTCGCATCGTGGTCGCAGAATCAGAGCGTTTCCCCGATCTCGGCCAGCAATTCTATGAAAATGGCCCTCTGATGGTGCGACACCGGATTGTCAGTTATCTGGACCATGCCGAAGCGCAAGGTCTTGTGCGTATCAAAGACAAGAACCTTGCCGCCGATCTGTTCACCGAAACCTGCCGCGCCGATCTGTTCATCGGGATGCTGTTCGGCATCATCAGCAACCCAACGCAGGCCGAAAAAGATAGGGTGATCGCCGGGGCAGTTGCGATGTTCATGGCGCGCTATGCGGCATCCGCAACACCCGATTGACGCCCCAAACGCTTACAGGGCCAACCGGTCCGCTGACAAGCGCAGGATCAGATTGGCATCCGGTGAGATCTGGTTCCAAACCCTCCACAAACCCGCGTGACCCACACCAAAGAAATTGCCCTCATTCTCTTCCAGCATCGAGGTCATGATCTGGAAATGCAGATGCGGTGCCCAGCCGCCGTTTTCATGCCAATCGCCCAGATGCGCGATGACTTGCCCGATGTCCACCCCTTGCCCTGCGCGCAGCAAAGACAGCAGCCTGCCGCGCGGAAGGCCGTAAGGCACATCTTTGCGCCACGAACCAGGCGAAAGGCGCGGTCAGAATATTCCGGCATCCCGGAGCACTGCACAGTACCTGTGGGCGGGTGTTGCGGATTTCAAAAGGGTCACACCCTCCACCGCCTCCAACCCCGCCCCCGCGCGCAAGATTGGCCGCAGCAAACGCTGATTGACACCGAGCAAACGCCTGCCACCTCTGCATCGCTGGCTGCCAGCAGCGGGCGAATG
>NZ_JAKDLJ010000078.1 GCF_030452865.1 Pseudorhodobacter sp. | reverse complement strand
TTTTTAGATTTTGTAAATAATAGAGGTCGGGCTGCCCGCTGGGGGGGGGGGGGCACCCGCCCCCTCCCCCTTTTTTCGCCGCAAATTCAGAACGGCATCTTGGTGTAATCCACCGCGTCCTCATACATACCGTCCTCGATGCTGGTGGTATGCACCCGCGCCAGTTTGCCACCATCCACCTTGGAAATGAACTGATGGCCAAAGACTTGATGCGTCTTGCCGTTGAACAGTTTGTCCCCTTGCGGATGGTCCTGGCCCGCCGGAATCACCGTCATCGCCTCCACCGCTTCGACAAACTTCTGCCGGTCGGCGGTGGATTGGTAGCCGGATGCCTCCATCCCCGCCTTGATGATGAACAGTGTTTCCCAGCAGGAAAACATATGGGCATAGGTGGAAACATCCTTAGCATCGGATACCGATGCGCCATTGTCATCGACCCCGACCGCCGCGCGGTAGAAGGTTTCGGCCTCGGTGGCGTCGGGCTGTTTCACTCGGCAATCGCCTTCCCAGAAATGCGTCCCTTCAAGAAACTCAAGACCGGGCGAGGCGGTGTCTACTGCTTCCAGACTGTCGATAAATCCGAAAATCTCCGGTCGGTTGCCAGAGCCATAAAACTCCCCCAGTTCTTTCACGAATGTCAGCACAGCCGGGCCGACCATGACATGATACAGCACTTCCGTCTCTTTCGGGATCTGCGGCAGATAGCGCGTGAAGGAGGTTTCGGTTGGCGGGATCGCGATCATCTTGATCACCTCACCCCCTGCGGCCTTGATGGCCGGCGCAAAATAGTCGCGGTGATCGTGGCCAAAGGCATAATCGGGGTAGATCATCGTCACCTTCTTCCCGAGGTTTTGCGAAATCCACGGCGCCATGGACGAAACCTGCGCCCGCACGTCGGTAATCCCCGGCTGCATTGTCCAGCGATTCAACATTCCAGAGGCAACATGGAACCCTTCGGAACAGACCAGATAGGGCACTTTCAACTCCCCCGCGCGGGGGGCGGAACCGATGACGACATGGCTGAACAGCGGCCCAAAGATCAGGTCACACCCCGCCTGGCTCGTCAGTTTCTCGACCACTTCCGCGCCGCGTTTCGGGTCGGTGCCATCGTCCTCGAAGACAATCTCCACCGGGCGACCATTGATGCCGCCTTGATCGTTCAGCACTTTCAGCGCGGCCTGCGTGGTGCGTTCGTACCAGCGGCCATAGGCGGCCCCGATCCCGGTGCGGTGCAACTGAAACCCCAGCTTGATCGGGGCGGATGATTGCGCCTGTGCGAAACCGGGCAGTGCCAGTGCCGAAACACCTGCGGCCATGCCTTTCAACAAGCTGCGGCGGGACGGGTTCAATCCGATCAGTTTGGTCATGGTGGGATCCTCTTTGTTGTTGGCCTTATCATTATGGCCTTGTTGTGCAGGATGGCGGGAATGGCTTCTCCTGTCGATATATTAGATGGTGCTTCAAAAACCTGTGGGTGATGACAGTAGCCACAGGCCGAAAACGGTATAGCCCACCATCAGGGCGGTCAGTGGCAAATGGGCAAGGAATGGCACACCCGGCGGTGACAGGCGAAGGGCCAGAATGACCGCCAGCACATGCGCGCCGAGGATCATGGCGAACTGCGCGTTCCAGAACAGGGTCATTGCGCTGCGGTCCGTCAGAAACCCCATGGAGACGTAGAACGGCGGCAAGCCGAGGAAAGCATCGCCGCGAAACAGCGGATCATTGAGCGCGTAAATCGTGTATTGCCCGGTCGTCAGCAGCGTCGTCAGGTAATGCGCCGCATGATAGCCCGCCGCAATCGCCAGAAATGACAGCATGACAGGCATCATGTTCTGGCGCGGTGCCGTCGCCATCATGCCGCCGCCCGTCAAGGCCATCTCCGCGTACGGCACAAGCGCCGCCCCCAAGCGCAGCACGGTCAGGATGCTGGCGGTGGTCAGCGCCCAAACCATAACGAGGCCAAAGGTGTTGATACCAACCACGGCAGAACGCCCGGCAAACTCCAACGGGTTTTCGCCGATCAAACCCAGATACCAGAACGTCCCGTGCAGCCCGTCAAAGCTCAATCCCGCCAGTGACAGCGTGACAAAAGCCACGGCGGAAGGCGTCAGATGCGGCATGCCCAAAACCTGCGTTCCCGGCCAGCCGCATTTCAGTGTCGCGCGGTTCCCATCCACCGCCAGCCAGAACGGCGCAATTTTCGCGAGATAGCCAAGATATACTGTCAGGAACTCACCCTGATGCAACCACGCCTCACCCTCCAACACGCCGGCAACAAAGATGATCGTCCAGTAGATCAGTACCGCCATGGCCAGAACGCGCGGATCAGCCGGTGAAAGCGAGATGATGGAGAACCAGAAGAACCCGAACAACCCCAGCACCGCGGGCCAATGGCCAAACCGTGCAAGCCCGACGCCGTCGCTTCGCCCCAACAACGCCCGCGTCAGCCGGATCGGCGCGGTCCACGGGTTGATCGCGCGCCACAGGTTGCCGAACACCATGCAGCCCATCGGCAAGGCGACCCATATCACGGTCCAGACCGTCAATGTCAGGGCGTTGTGCATCGGGTCCGTCGCACCGACAAAGCCGATCAGGATCAGCGCCAGCAGCGCCACCCATGCGACATAACTGGTGACAATTTCGGGCAGAAAAACCCGGCGCGTCAGCAGCGGCCTTGCCGCCATCCTCGGCAAAAGCTGCGGAGAGGTCGCCAGCAAACCGGTCACCGCGACAGTCGCCGCTGCGCCCGCCATGTAATACCCGATTGGCAACGTTATCACGATTGACGGCGGCAAGGCGCATGCCAGCGCCACCCCCGGAACCAGCGCAATGATCGCGGCCAATCGCATCAGCGCAACCCGTCCTCGCCTTTCACGTCCCAAACCTCCAGCCCGCCCATGCGGGAATGAACGCGTCCGCCGCGCGACATGGCAAGGATGAAGGCAATCTCATCCGCGCGTGGCGCATCGGGGACGGATACAGTGAAAGCGTCGAAATGGCTGCGGACATAGGCCGCGTTGATATGACCCAAAGGCACGTCGAGCGTCACCGCTATCGGTCCCACTTTCATCGCGGAGGGCACGATGGCGCGACTGGTGCCAAGCCGCTCGCGCATCGCATAGCCGCCGGGCACATGCCACAATGCACCATGCTCGATCTCGCCGCCTGCGCCGACGATGGCGCCCTTGCCATAGCCGTCGATACCGTCCCGCCCGCCCATCGCGGCGATCAGGCGGTCAGTCAGCATCAACCCCAGCGGTTTGAGTGTCTCCATCGCGGGTTGCAATTCCGCCTCATACCTGCCCGCAAACGGATTGCTGACCACCGCGACAATGGCCCCCCGACTGCGCGGCGTCTTCGCTATGGGGCCGCCTTCGTGATAGGTTTCGTCAAGCTGGATTGCGATTTTGCGCAGGGTGAAATCAGACAAGACAAGGTTCCTTTGCAAGTTGTAAACGCCCGAGCGTTCGGGATTGAGGATGCAGGAAAAGTGCCGCGCCGGCAATAAGGCCGCGCGCCAGGAAATCTCGCGCCACGGCTTCGCCACACGCCAACGCCTGCGCCACCTCGGCGGCGGTCAATGGCCCGACAGCGGTGGTGACAAGGATTTCGCCAAGATCGCTGTCGGCTTGCAGGGTTTGCGCGGCTTGGCGTTGAATGGCAGCGTGACCGGGCAGATCGACGGCATTCGCGATCATCGTCGCTGCGGCGTCTGCCATCGCTGCGGTCTGGGCCACCACCGTCACCGCATCCGCGATACCGCGTGAAAAGCTGCGTCCGCCCCAGCCTGATGACGCAATGCCGCGCGCCGGATCGTCGGTGTGCAGCACAACGCTGGCCCGCGCCGTGCCCACAATCGCGGCGGTCAACTCATGACCGGGTGCCAGATGCACGGCAATATCGCCACCATTATTGACATAGGCGCGCGAAAGGTCGGTGCCCTTGACCATTGCCGCCAGCACCGCATCCGCCACCGCCCCAGCTACCGCAGCCATTGGCGTAATGAAAGCAGGGCGAAATGCTGCCACCGCGCGCGCCATGTCGCAGGCAATCTGACCTTGCAGCGGTTGGTCGACGGGGCTGCGTAGCTTGGGCAGTTCAGCAACCAACTCCGTCAGGACCGACTGAAATCGCGCCTCTGCCTGCATCATGGCGCGGGCGGCCCCCATTCCCTCGGCCCAGATGATCAGATCAATCGGTCCATGGTTCAGATGCAACCTGTTGCCCGACAGCGTGCTGCTTTGCGGTCCTGTCATGGCGAAATCGCCAGCGGTTTGATTGCGCAAACCGTTGCAGCTTCATCTTGGTAAAAATACCTGAAATCCCTGCCCCTCATTCTTTTACCGGCCTTTGCGGCTGAAGCCGCACCGATGTCGGATATTCACCGCCCTCTGTCATCATTTCGCGCAGGCTGCGAATGGCTTTGGCATGGCCGCCAAGCGCCAGATAATCCGCGCGCGAAAGCGTGAATTCAAGCGGTGCCACCAGCGCAGGTGTCGGCACATATCCGAAGGCGCCCGCAGGCAAACTGGTCACATCAACCATGAAGGTGACGCCGCCACCCGGCCAGATATAACACTCCGCCCCGCCGCAGGTCAGCCGGGTTTGCCGCGCCTGCACCGAACGTGTCAACCGCACCGGGTTCTGTGTGACCCCGGCCCGCAAAGACCCGCCAGCACCGCCCATGAACATCACGGTACAAAGTGAGGGTTCGCAATTCTCGTCGATCAGTTTGACGGAAGGGATAAGCGCCTCGGGGACTGGCATCGGCTGCGGGATCAAATCGGCATCCAACTCGTAATACGCGAACTCCTCGCCCGTGGTTGACACCATCAGAAGCCGCAACCCCACCCGCGCGCCTTTCTTGGGATTCCACGGGCCGAGGATTTCCAGCGGATCGTTGACCGAGGTTCCGCCCCAGCCCAGGCCGGGGTCCGACACGCGGAAATAACGACCAGGCGTGGAGCGGCGGCCGAGGATCTTGATGCCGGTGTCCTCCCAGCCGAGCACCTTGCCGGCTTGGTGCTCGGATACGACACCGGTGATGTGATCATCGACCACCACCACCTCATCCACCAAGCCGCGCCATTGATCGGCGAACATGCCGATGGTTGCCGATCCGCACCCGACGCGCATCCGGTTTTCGGACCGCCCGTCAACGATGGGCGCGTGACCCGCCTGCACGATGACGGAGCTGCCCTGATCAATCGTCAACTCCACCGCCTCACCATTGCACAGCGACAGCAAGGCTGCACAGGTCACACGGCCTTCGGCTTTGTCGCCACCCGTCAAGTGGTGCACGCCGCCGAGCGACAGCATCTGACTGCCATATTCGGCAGTGGTGACATGGCCGATCGCCTCGCCCCCCGCGCGGACAGTGGCGGCTTCGGGGCCGAGGAAGCGGTCGGTATCGATCTTCACCTTGACGCCGCAATAGGAAAAGATCGCTTCTGTCACCACGGTAATCATATCCGCGCCGTCAACTTCGGAGGCGATGATGAACGGCGCGGGTTTGTAGTCGGGATAGGTGGTGCCGGAACCGATGCCCGTTACCAGCGTATCGGCGGGGAACGGGTTGCCGTCCCAATCGCGTTCGGAAAATGGCACCACGCGCCCGCCGCCCTCCAGTGTTTTCGACAACAGAACCACGGGATCAGTTCGGACAATGCGCCCCGCCTCATTGGCGTAACGGTCACAGGCCCCGGTTTGACCGGGGGCGATGTAGCACATCACCGGGCAGGCATCGCAGCGAATCTTGTCGGGTGCTTGGGTCATGGCGTACTGTCGTTGCGCGTGGCGAGATTTTTGTTCGAAAAATCTGGTCTTGAAATGCTGGGTTTCGCGCGGGTGCGTGAGGTTGGGGGTTCAGGTATTTTTACCAAGATGAAACCGGGGCGTGTCATGGCTTGGCCTTCTTCATCGCCGCAAGAATCCGGTGGGGGAGCGCCGGAAGGCGGGTGATTTCCGCGCCCGTGGCGTGGCGAATGGCGTTCAGGATCGCCGGGGCGGTGGGAATCAGAACATGCTCACCCAGTCCTTTGGCACCATAGGGGCCATGCGGGTCTGCGATCTCGATCAGGATGCTCTCGATTTCCGGCACATCGCCGGTGGTCGGGATCAGGTAGTCGTGCAGGTTTTCGGTGCGACCTGGAATGAACTCCTCCATCAAGGCCAATCCGATGCCTTGGGCAATGCCGCCTTCGATCTGGCCGGTGGCGAGCAGTGGGTTGATGGTGCGGCCAAGGTCATGCGCGGCGGTGATCTTGTAGAGTTTGACAGTGCCGAGTTGCGGATCAACCTCAAGTTCCACCATCTGCGCGCCATAACCATAAACCGCGTAGGGGGTGCCTTGGCCATTGGCGTCGAGTGCTGTGGTTGGCGGGTCGTAGGTTTCTTCGGCCATCAATGCGTAGCCTTGGGCATTGGTTGGCATCTCGGCAAGATCAAGTGTGGCTCTCCGATTGCCTTCGGTTGCGGTCAGGCAGGTGTTGTCGAGTATCAGGGTCGCACCATCGCCCATGTTCAGGCGGCGCAGAATATCGGCGCGCAGGGTACAACCTGCGGCATGGGCGGCGCGCCCGGTGACATAGGTTTGTCGACTGGCCGAGGTTTTGCCGCCATCCGGTGTCAGGAACGTATCCGGCCCGACCAGTTGAATCTGCGCCAATGGCAGGCCCAGCGCATCGGCGGTGATTTGCGCAATGACGGTGTTGGAGCCTTGACCGATATCCGTTGCCCCCTGGTGCAGAGTCAGTACCGCTTGCGGCGTGATCCCGAGCCGGATGGTCGAGGGGTTCGGCATTCCGGTGTTGCCGCAACCGTACCAGCACGAAGCAATCCCGACACCCCGGTTTGGCAAGGTCTGCGCCTGTGCGAGTGCGCGCTGCCAATGCGGACGCAGGGCGATCAGGCAATCGGCGATCCCGGCGGCGTTTACCGCCTGCCCGGTGACGGTGGTTTGCCCATCGCGCAAGGCGTTTTTCAGCCGGAACTCCAACCGGTCAATGCCGACGGCCTCGGCCAGCCTGTCATAGACCGTATCTTGCCAGATTGCCGCTTGCGGCACGCCAAAGCCACGAAAGGCACCGGCGGTCGTATTGTTGGTATGCACTGCGCGGGCGGTCGCGCGATAACTCGGTGTGAAGTAGGGACCACAAGCGTGGACCGGCACCCGGTTGGCAACCGTTGGCCCCCAGCTTGCATAGGCACCGGTGTCGAAGGTTCCATCAAACTCCATCCCCGTGATCAGCCCATCGGCGTCGCAGCCAATTCGCCCCGTCATGCGTGCCGGGTGGCGTTTGGTGGTGGAAGACATGCTTTCGGCGCGGGAATAGGTCATCCGGCTGGGCCGTCCGGTTTTCAGCGTGACAAGTCCGATCAGCGGTTGCAGCGATACGTCGAGCTTGGAGCCGAAGCCGCCGCCGACCGCCGACGGTATGATGCGCAACCGATCATGGGGCAGCCCCAGAATTGCGGCGGTGTCATCGCGGTCCATGATCGGCGCTTGTGTGCAGGCGCGGATCACCAGCACATCGCCATCCATCCAAGCCGCACCGGCTTCGGGTTCAATATACGCATGTTCGACAAAGCTGGTTTCGATATCGGCGCTGGCTGTATGGGTGGAATCAGCAAGCGCCGTTGCGGGGTCGCCGCGCTGCACATGGCCTTTGATCAGCAGATTGTCGGGCCGGTTGAGATGCAGACGGGGGGCGTTGGGTTTGGTGGCCTCCGTTGGAGAAGTCAGCGCATGAAGCTTCTCCCAGATTACAGGGAAATCGGTAAGGTCGGGCGGTGTGCTGCCGTCTTCATAGGCGACAAGTGCCACCGCCTCACCGCGCTGGCGGGTTTGGTTCTCGGCAAGTGCGGGTTGATCGGCGTAGGGGACAATCACGCCAAAAAGGTTGCGGCCCGGAATGTCTGTGGCTGTGAATACCTGCGCGTCATGTGCCTTTGCCCAAGCCGCAAGATCGCCGAACCGGAACCGTGCTGCCGCATGTGGCGAGCGGATTGCCTTGACCACCAGCCCATCTGGCTTCCAGAGATCAGCGCCGAACACGTCACCTGCGAGTTTGGCCGCGCCATCCAGGCGCGGGGTGGCGCTGCCAACGGCGTGACCGATGCCGGGCATCGGAATGGCGGGGGATGGGGTGGTATCGCAAACCGCAGCGATGATCTTGGTATAACCGGTGCAACGGCAAAGCACACCACCGAGGGCCTCTTTCGCCTCTGGCGCAGTCGGCGTCGGATTTTCGGCCAGCAAGGCTGCGGCGGCCATCAGCATTCCGGGGGTGCAGATACCGCATTGCGCCGCACCGTGGCGGTGAAAAGCATCGCGCAGACGGGTCAATGTTTCGGATTGCGCCTCTACCGTTTGCACGGAGCGGCCTTCCACGCGCGCCGCAGGCGTCAGGCAGGCGCAGACGGCTGCACCGTCCAGCAACACCGTGCAAGCGCCGCAATCGCCCGCATCGCAGCCGACCTTGGTGCCGCAATACCCGGCCTTCTCGCGCAACAATTCCGACAGCCGCAGACTCGGTTCAGCGTCCAGCAAGACAGCCTTGCCGTTCAGGGTAAGGGAAACCTTCATACCCGATCCCTCCCGGTCTGAGAAATCGCGCGGCGGAGGAGTTCGACTGCCGCCTCCGCCCGGTAATCGGCAGAGGCGCGGATATCGTCAAGCGGCGAAAGGTATGGCGCAACGATTTCGGCGGTCACGAGTTCGGCGGCGCCAAAGAGGGCCGCACCGATCAGCGCCGATTCTGCCAGCGGCAATCGCTGTGCCGTGGCTGAACACGCGCCGATGGCCAGCGCCGCGCTTGTGATCCTTCCATGCTCGGTGGTCAGGCGCACCGCGACCATCGCGATAGAAATCACCAGATACGCCCGCGCGCCCAGTTTCAGGAACCGGGAATGGCCGGTCAGCGCGGACCCTGGCAACAGGATCGCCGTCATCACCTCATCACGCGCAAGTGCGGTCTGGCGCGGGCCCAGCAAGAAGTCGGCGAGCGGCAGTTTTCGAATACGACCAGCGCGCGCCAATTCGACCTGCGCGTCAAGAACCAGAAGCGGCGGCACCCCATCGGCAGCGGGTGAGGCGTTGCACAGGTTGCCGCCAATGGTTCCGGCATTCTGGATCTGTTTGCCCCCCACCTCGGCCGCGGCTTGTTGCAAAGCGCACAGAGCCGGCGGAAGTTTTGCGCGGGCGATCATGGACCACGGGGTACAAGCGCCAATGCGGATACCGTCGGGCATATTGTGAATCCCGCAAAGTTCGGAAAGCGATGTCAGGTCGATGATGTCTTCGGCCAGATCGGCGCGTTGTGTCGCGGGATAGATATCGGTGCCCCCTGCAAGCAACCGATACGACCCGGCGCGCAGTTGGGACAGCGCGTCGTTCAGGGTCGAGGGGCGCAGATAGATTGGCATCTCATTCCTGGGGTCGTTCGCAGGCAATCACTTTGCGGCGGGTGTGGCCATCCTGTCAACGCTGTTGGCTGAGGCTGGCCATGCTGGCGAAATGAAACGGATGCATGCAGGAGGGTCTGCGCTGGAACAGCTGGTACCGCGCAGCGACTGCGAATGCGCACTTGGCTGGCTTGGGGCGGACCGTCTGGCGCAGCGGACCTGACTTCGTTCGCAGTGTCCATTCTCAAAACGGTTGCAATGACGGCGCGCGCTATGCAAGCTGCTATCACAAGCACATAAAGTGCGATTTTTCCGGGAGGGAATCATGCGAAATTATACACTCACTGCCTCGGTGCTGGCTTTGGCGACCGGGCTTTCGGCAGGTGCGGCCCTCGCCGCTGGCAAGTTGAACCTCTATTGTTCGGCGCAGGAAGATTGGTGCCAGTTGATGGCGCGCAGCTTTGAAGAAGCCTCGGGCATTGACGTGGATATGACCCGCAAATCCTCGGGCGAGACATTCGCGCAGGTGAAGGCGGAAGGCGTCAACCCCAAAGGCGATGTCTGGTGGGGCGGCACTGGCGACCCGCATTTGCAAGCGGCAGAGGAAGACCTGACGGAGCCTTATGTCTCTCCGATGCGGGACCAGTTGTTCCCTTGGGCGATCGCACAGGCCAAAGCTGCGGGCGACAAGACGATCGGGATTTATTCCGGCGCGCTGGGCTTTGGCTATAACTCCAAGCTGTTGGCCGACAAGGGTTTGACGGCACCCGCCTGCTGGGAAGACCTGACAAAGCCGGAATTCAAGGGCCAGGTGCAGATGGCGAACCCCAATTCCTCGGGCACCGCCTATACCGCCTTGGCGACGATGGTGCAGTTGCTGGGGGAGGATAAAGGCTTTGACTACATGAAGCGTCTGCATGCCAACATCAACCAGTATACAAAATCAGGTTCCGCCCCGATCAAGGCGGCGGCCAAGGGGGAAACCATGGTCGGCATTGTTTTCATGCACGATTCCGTGGCGCAGACCGTTGCCGGTTTTCCGATTGTAACCGTCGCCCCCTGCGAAGGCACGGGGTATGAGATCGGGTCGATGTCGATCATCAAGGGCGCGCGGAACATGGATGAGGCCAAGAAGTTCTATGACTGGGCATTGACCGCCGACGCGCAATCGCTTGCGCTTCAGGTCAACGCGTTTCAGGTCATGTCGAACAAAGCGGCGAAATCATCGGACATGGCGCCGAAACTCGATTCGATCAAGCTGATTGACTATGATTTCAAGAAATACGGCTCGTCGGATGAACGTAAGCGCCTGTTGTCGAAATGGGATACCGAAGTTTCCACGTTGCCGCAGTAAACCCGTTGCGGACAGTCACGACGGAACGCGCATCCCATCCGGTTTTGACCTTTTGGGTCATTGTCGGATGGGCCGGCTATCTCCTCCTCCCCTGGTATGGGGTGGAGGATTTTTACACGTTTGAATGGCTTTTCGACGGCTGGCCAACCCATTCGGATTATGCGCCTGCCATGATGCTGATCGCAGCGGGCAAGAAGCTGTGGCTGGCACCGATGCTGCTGGCGCTGATCGCGCCCCTGTTCGTGATGCGAAAACCCAAGACGGACCCGCTTTACGGCAAGGTGCTGATCGTTGCGGGCGGTTTCGGCTTTGCCTGGCTGGTCGCCCAGGGTCTGGGGATCGGGCTTCGCGGTTACAGTTACGATTGGATGACCACGCTGTTTGGCGTGTTGGACGACCGCCAGTTTGGGATGGGCTATGGCGCGCTTTTGGTCGCGACGGCGTTTCTGTTCCTGTTTACCCAAGGCATTGCGGCGCGCGGCGCGGTGAATGGCGATGTGTTCGTGACCGCCGCGATTGGCGGTGTGATCGCGGTTGTCGCTATCTTTGTCTTTTTCCCGATTGTCAAAATGCTCGGCGCGGCCTTTGTCACCGATGATGGTGGCTATTCGATTGTGCAGTTCTTCGGAAAATTCGTCGACCGCCGCATCTGGGGTCTTGGCTGCCTTTCGGGCGGAAGGTGCGGGTCGGCGTGGAATTCACTGCTTCTGGCGGTGCTCGTGGGCGTCATCACAACCGCTCTCGGCCTTGTCTTCGCGCTTGTCCTCACGCGCTCCGGCTTCAAATACAAGCAATCCCTGCGGGCGCTGACGGTGCTGCCGATCATCACCAGAAACGCAATCGGCGTGAAG
>NZ_JAKDLJ010000464.1 GCF_030452865.1 Pseudorhodobacter sp. | reverse complement strand
ACGGTGTTGGCCATGATAACCAGATCAAGGCAGGGTTTGATCGGCTCGGACACGAGGGCTTGCAGCGCCACCGCCTCAATCGGCAAGCGAAACCCTGCCATTTCAGCGAGTTGTCCGGAGTGACCGGCGACGACCAAGCCGAGTTTCGTGGTGCCGATATAGCCTTTGGTGGTCTCCACGCCGACGACCTTGCCGGACTCAGACCGAACACCTTTGACCTCGCATTGCTGGATGATGTCCATCCCCATGGCGGAGCAGGCGCGGGCGTAACCCCATGCCACAGCATCATGGCGGGCGGTGCCGCCGCGCGGTTGCCACAGCCCGCCAAGGACGGGATAGCGCGGGCCGTCGATGTTCATGATCGGCACCAGTTCCTTGACCTTCTTGGCGTCGATATACTGCGTCTCCACCCCTTGCAGGGCGTTGGCGTGGGCGGTGCGCAAGTACCCGCGCACCTCATGGTGGGTTTGGGCCAGCATGATCACGCCGCGCGGAGAAAACATGACGTTGTAGTTCAGGTCCTGGCTCATCGTTTCATACAAGGACCGCGCCTTTTCATAGATCGCGGCGGAGGGGTCTTGCAGGTAGTTCGAGCGAATGATGGTGGTATTGCGCCCGGTGTTGCCGCCGCCAAGCCAGCCTTTTTCGATCACCGCGACATTGGTGATGCCGTAATTCTTGCCCAAGTAATACGCGGTCGCCAAACCGTGCCCACCCGCCCCGATGATCACCGCGTCATAGCTGGCCTTCGGGGTAGGCGATGCCCAAGCCCGATCCCAGCCGGTGTGATAGCGCAGCGCCTCACGCGCGATGGCGAATACCGAATAGCGTTTCATGCGCATCTTTCCCTCTGGCCGGGGTTTCCTTGATCGTCTTTTGATACGGGCCACAGTTATAGCCGCACCCATGAGCGGCACAATGGGGATAATAGCGACATACATAGCGCGGCACCTGCGGCCAGTGGTCCCAGCCGGGTGGCCGATTAAGGCTTTTGCCCAAGCGGCGGAAGCACTACATGAGGGCAAGGCAACGAAAGGCGGATGGCGCGTGATCGGGATGATGTTTTGGGCGGCGACGGGGGGGATTGCGCTGATCGTGGCGGCGATCCTTATCGCGGCATTGCGGCGGCGTGGGGAAACCGAACCGCAGGGTGCTGCGTTTGACCGCCAGATCTACCGCGACCAGTTGACGGAGATTGAGCGCGATCAGACGCGCGGGGTGATTGCGCCCGAGGAAGCCGCGCGCCTGCGCTCCGAAGTGGCGCGGCGGTTGCTTGCAGCGGATCGCGAAACTGGCAAGCCGGTGCAGGCGCAAGCCGCGCGAGGCCCGGCAAATACGCTGGTTCTGGGCGTCGTGGCGCTGGTGCTGGCGGCGGGTTTCGGCGCTTATGCGGTGCTTGGCACACCGGGATATCGGGACTTGCCGTTGAAAACCCGGATCGCGCTGGCCGAACAGCGCCGCGAAACCCGCCCCGATCAGGCCGCGTTGGAGGCCGCTTTGCCGCCCCGCCCCGCGCTGCAAGCCGCTGATCCGCAATTTCTGACGCTGGTGGAAAAGCTGCGGGACGCGGTGGCCAAACGCCCGGATGACCTGAAAGGCCACGAGCTTCTGGCCCGCAATGAGGCCAATCTGGGCAATCTGACCGCCGCCTGGAAGGCGCAGGAGCGGGTCATCGCCCTCAAAGGGTCCGATGCAACCGATGACGACCGCCTGAAACTTGCGACATTGATGATCGAGGCCGCCGAAGGCCAGGTTTCGCCCGAAGCCGAGGCGGTTCTGAACGAGGTTTTGCAGCGTGATCCGAAAAACGATACCGCGCTGTTTTTCGGCGGCATCGTCAATATGCAGGTCGGGCGCTATGACCTCGCCTTCCGCTATTGGCGGCAATTGCTGGAGGTCGCCCCGCAAGACAGCCGCTGGTGGCCGGAGGTTCAGGCGCGGATTGGGTCTTTGGCGGAAGCCGCAGGCGTGCGTTACACCCCGCCGGACGCGCCCGCGTTAGCCGGTCCAACAGCGGAGGATCTGAAAGCCGCTGAGGATATGACACCGGAGCAGCGCCAGCAGATGATCCGCGGCATGGTCGAAGGTTTGAACGACCGGCTTGCCGCCGATGGCGGCAGCGCCGAGGAATGGGCGCGGCTGATCGTGGCACTCGCAAATCTGGGGGAGCAGGACCGCGCGAAGGCTATCCTGACAGAAGCGCAGAAAACCTTTGCCAGCCACGCACCCGACCTTGCCAGGATCAATGAGGCAGCAACTTCTGCGGGCCTGACCCCATGAGTCACGTCGAACGAATGGAGGAATTCGCGCCGCTGTTGCCTGTCATAGGGCCATTGGCAGGGCTGGATTTCGGCGAAAAGACCATTGGCGTTGCAATATCCGACCGGTTGCGCGGGGTTGCGACCCCGGTGCTGACCATCCGGCGGGTGAAGTTCACCGTTGATGCAGAGGCGCTGATCAAGCTGCTGATTGCGCGTGAAGTCGTCGGTATGGTGCTGGGTCTGCCGCGCAATATGGACGGGTCCGAAGGGCCGCGCGCCCAGGCGACCCGCGCCTTTGCCCGCAAC
>NZ_JAKDLJ010000463.1 GCF_030452865.1 Pseudorhodobacter sp. | reverse complement strand
GACGGAAGTAATAAATATCACGCTCAATATCATGGGGTTGCGTCGAACGGATCATAAGCTGAGCCTGCTTTGGGTGCCCAGCCTGCATTTCTACTTTCCGCTCGGCGCGCTTGCCTCTTACAAGGCTGCTTGGGAGTTGGTGGCAAAGCCCTTCTATTGGGACAAGACGAGCCACGGCCATTTTGACACCACAGATGAGGTGTGACCGTTACCGCGTTTTCAACTCTCCCGCGTCGATCCGCAACCGTGTCTCAAACGCTTTGGAGATGTGGCCGCGCAATGCCTGATAGGCGGCTTCCCCATCGCGCGCCTCTATCGCCGAAACGATAGCATCGTGTTCCGCCAAACCAACCGAATCGCGCCCTTCGGCGGCAAAGGAGGTGGTCGCCATCAGGGCCATCGACCGATGCACAAGATCAAGCTGCTGCACCAGAAACCGATTGTGCGAGGCGAGATGGATCTGCTTGTGAAACCGCTTGTTCGCACGGCTGAGCGCGCGCGGATCGCCCCCCAGAAGTGCCAGATCATCCTGCGCCATGCCGCGCAGAACCCGGATTTCCTCCTCCGTTGCGTGGCGGGCGGCGAGGCGGGCAGCAAGCCCCTCCAACTCCGTCCGCACGGCGTAAAGTTCAGCCAGTTGGTTGTGATCGAGCGAGGCGACAATCAGGCTGCGCCCATCCCGCGTCAGCATGGATTGCGTCTCCAGCCGCTGCAACGCTTCGCGGACCGGCGTGCGCGAGACGCCAAAACGCTCCGCCAGTTCCGATTCGACAAGGCGGTCGCCGGGTTTGAATATCCCTGCGTCAATCGCCTCAAGGATCAGGGGATAAGCATCTTTTTGCACGCCGGTGCCTTTCTCGGGTCAACGCCGCAAAGACTAACGGGGCGGCGTCCGCACCTCAACCGCAATCGCATTGCAACTAGGGCCCGGTCGCCGTAGCGTGGCACCATGCTGAACGATCCTGTCAGAACCGAATTCTCGCATGTCCGCGCCTGGGTCTTTGATCTGGACAACACGCTTTACCACCCCTCCGCCCGTCTGTTCGATCAGATCGAGGTGCGGATGACGGCGTGGGTGATGCAAACGCTGCGCGTTGACCGGACAGAGGCGGATCGCCTGCGCCGCCACTATTGGGCAAGCTACGGCACCACGCTCGCCGGATTGATGCAGGAACACGGCGTAGACCCTGCGCCCTATCTGACGGATGTACATGAGATTTCGCTGGAGCATCTGACGCCGGACCCGGCGCTCGCCGCACAAATCCGCGCCTTGCCGGGGCGTCGCATCGTTTACACCAACGGTTCCGCCCCCTATGCCGAAAGGGTGCTGGCGGCGCGCGGGCTTTCCAACCTGTTTGACGCGGTTTACGGCGTTGAAAACGCAGGGTTCCGCCCCAAGCCAGAACGGGGGGCGTTCGAAATGATTTTCGCAAACGACGGCATAGACCCTGCCCGCGCCGCTATGTTTGAGGATGACCCCCGCAACCTTGCCGCCCCGCATGAAATGGGGATGCGCACCGTCCATGTCGCGCCCGAACCGGTGCCAAAGCCACATATCCACTATCACACGGATGATCTGGCGGGATTTCTGGCGCGGCTTTGGCGCTGACTGCGGCACGATGCCACCCCGCGTCAAGACGCGGCATTCACCTACGGCCGTCTTTGCGCTAATTCCCGGAAAACAGGAGGACGCACATGTTCAGCCAAACGCTTCGCCAGCCGCATCGACCCCGGTTGATCCATCAATTGCCAATTCTCGGCACCGTCTGGCGCGATATCGCGCGCGAACCAGACAGCATCTATTACGCGCTGGTGATCCTGCTGACCGCGCTGGTGTTGGCGGTCAAGACTTGGGGCATAGTGGCACTCGCCCTGTCCGCATTGGCGCTGGTGCCTGTCGTTTTTACCTGCCTGCTGCTGATCACTCGCGGCTGACACGTCTTGGCCCGGCGCGCGATGCGCCCTATGCTTCCGCGCAAAGGGAACCCAGACATGACACGGCAAGCCATTGATATCCTGATTTCCGGCGGTGGCGTGGCCGGGCTTTGCGCAACCGTCTCTTTTGCCAGCGCCGGGTTTTCTGTCCTGTGTGTTGATCCGGCGCCACCGATCACCAACAGCAATGCCGCAGGGGCCGATCTGCGCAGCACCGCGTTTCTGACGCCCTCCATCGACCTGCTGCGCCAGATCGGACTTTGGGACCGGCTTTCCCCCCATGCCGCCGCCTTGCAGATCATGCGCATCGTCGATGCCGGCGGCGCGGTGGGGGAGGCACGCCTGAGCCGCGATTTCGATGCCGCGGACCTGTCGGATCAACCGTTCGGCTACAACCTGCCCAACTGGCTGCTGCGGCGTGAAATGCTTGCGCAGATTAATGCGCTCCCCAATGCGACATTTTTTCCCGGCGTCTCCACCACCAGCATCCTGACACGGGAAACCGAGGCGCTTGTCGGTCTGTCCGACGGCGGCACATGGCGCGCCCGGCTCCTGATCGGGGCGGACGGCCGCGATTCCGCAGTACGGCAGGCATTGAATATCTCGGTAAGAACAACGCGCTACGGTCAAAAGGCACTG
>NZ_JAKDLJ010000462.1 GCF_030452865.1 Pseudorhodobacter sp. | reverse complement strand
GCCGATTGTCGACTGCGGCGTGCACTATCTCGACGTGATGTGCCAGATCACCGATGCGCAGCCGTTGCGCGTGCATGGTATGGGCTTGCGGCTTTCAGATGAAATTGCGCCCGATATGTATAACTACGGCCAGTTCCAAGTGATTTTCGACGACAAATCCGTTGGCTGGTATGAGGCGGGTTGGGGTCCGATGATGTCGGAAACCGCGTTTTTCGTGAAAGACATCGTGTCGCCCAATGGCGCGGTGTCAATCACAGATGGCAACAAGGGCAAATCCGACGACGTGGACGGGCATACGAAAGTCGGCGGAATTCTGGTGCATCGCCGCAGTGGCGATGAGGTGATCGAGATGCCGGATGAACCCGGCCATGACGCGCTTTGCGCCGCCGAACAGGCGCATCTGATCACGGCGATTCAGACCGACATGGATCTGACGCGCCACATGCAAGACGCCGTGCAGTCCTTGCGCATCTGCCTTGCCGCCGATCAAAGCATCCGCGAAGGCCGCATGATAGAGTTAGAGGATATCCTATGACCGCGTTGAAACTGGAAAACGTCAGCAAATCTTTCGGCGATGTGAAGGTGCTGCATGATATCAACCTGACGGTGGAGGAAGGCGAGTTTGTGGTTTTCGTCGGCCCCTCGGGCTGCGGCAAATCCACCCTGTTGCGGGTGATCGCGGGGTTGGAGGATGCCAGTTCCGGCACCGTTGCCATTGGCGGCACCGTCGTCAACGCCACCCCCCCCGCCAAACGCGGCATTGCCATGGTGTTCCAATCCTACGCGCTTTATCCGCATCTGAACGTCAAGGATAACATGGGGTTGGGCCTGAAACAGGAGGGCCAACCGAAAGAGGTGATTGCCGCGCGCATCGCCAAAGCCAGCAAGATGCTGTCGCTTGACGACTACCTCAAACGCCGCCCGGCAGAGCTTTCCGGCGGCCAGCGCCAGCGCGTTGCCATTGGCCGCGCCATCGTGCGCGAACCCAAGCTGTTTCTGTTTGATGAGCCGCTGTCGAACCTCGACGCCGCCTTGCGGATGAACACGCGGGTCGAGATTGCCGATTTGCACCGCACCCTGTCGGCGTCGATGATCTATGTCACCCATGACCAGACCGAAGCGATGACGCTGGCCGATAAGATCGTCGTGCTGCATGATGGGCGGGTGGAACAGGTCGGCTCCCCGATGGAGCTTTACAACAACCCCGCCAACCAATTCGTCGCAGGCTTCCTCGGCTCCCCCGCCATGAATTTCCTGACTGCTTCGGTCAAAGGCCAAACGGCGGGGGAAACCTTGGGCATCCGCCCCGAACACCTGCGCGTGGTGGAGGCGGGCCGCATCAACGGGCGCGTCACCCATGTCGAAAATCTGGGCGGCGATACCAATGTGCTGGTCAAAACCGACGGCGCCGAGGCACTGACCCTGCGGCTCTTCGGCCAATATGCGGCGAAGGTCGGGCAAGCGATCGCGCTCGATTTCGACGATGCGCTGGCGTTTCGGTTTGATGTTGGGGGGAAGCGGCTGGGGTGATTGGTGCGGCCTTTATGACGATGGCACGCAAAGCCGCCTCTAGAGCCTCAAGGCCAAAGCCGCTTTCAGGTTGATGTGCCACAAGCGGTAGTTTTTGGAAGTCAGTTCAAGCACCAGTTTGAAGCGGGATATTCCTGATCCGAAATGGAAGTTAAGGTTGTGCAACCAGTGTGGCTGCAATGTTCCCAAGAGAAGTGTTAAAAAACCAATCTCGATGCAGTAATTCACCATTTACGATGTAGAGATTTTCTACTTCGTAAAACCGATACACTCCGTCCTCATCAGGGATACGAACTCGGCTTACTGCCCCTGTTTCGGCAGCCTCCTCGCCGCTCACGTCAAACAGCTTAAAATAATCCTCATTAGAGGTCAGTGCCGCTTGCATTAAGATTGCAAGCACCCCTTCTTTTTCGGTAATACGCTCATCGACGAAATAGCAGCCAGCTTCCACCCCACCAACCGTCACAGCCGTTCCAGCAGCAACGAGCAACGTAATTGGTGCAGTAAGGACGGCAAGAACACCTGCCGCAAATTCACTTCCGCCAATGATACCTACGGTCCCAGCTCCGGAAGCCCCTGCAAGCGTCGAACCCAACATTATAGATCCGCTGGCTGCGTGTGGAAAGAAATAAAGCCCCCCTAAAGCCATTGTCGCCGGACCTACGGACGCCCCAACGCCACCTGCTGTGACAACCGCAGTAGCAGCTGTGGGACTGACCAACTGGCTAAGCCGATAGTCACATACGCCAGAAAATGCGCTCGTAACCCAGACGAGCGAAATGGCCGCACTAAGGCTTAAACTTCTGACCACTGACCTAACCCCTCTAAAATAAAATCCCTATGTTCTTAGTCTTACGAAGCCATAAAATCAAGCTCGTGTGTCTCGCTGCGCTGGCATTGTGCGTCCAAAAATATTCCTAAAACCCTCCTTTTTGCAACGGCGAGAAAATGGTCTGTTTTCCGCTGCCACAAACCCCGTTCAAAACCTAAATAGTCGTTGAAGGTTTTTGCCCCTGCCGAGGGAACGACCATACGCCGCACGCAAG
>NZ_JAKDLJ010000077.1 GCF_030452865.1 Pseudorhodobacter sp. | reverse complement strand
CTGCCGGTCAACGATAATGGAATCCGAAACCGGGCACCTCCCCGCAGGAATTGCAGATAACCCGCCAGATCCTGCACCACACCTTCATCATCAATCACCAGAAAGCTGAGGAAACCGCCTGAGGTATTGCCGATCCGGCCCTCCAACGCCTCGCCGCTTTGGATCACCCGTTTCGGTACGTCAAAAAACAGGTTGAAACGCGGATAAGCCGGGCCTTCGGCAACGAAGGCCACGGCGGCGCATTGTGCCGCGCTGATCGGTTTCATCGTGGTGTTCGGCAGCGTTCTGACCTTGCCGGACAGCGCATCCGAGAACGCCGCCAGATCGGCGCGGCTGAGGGCAAAAGCCTCCAACTGGAACGTGCTGTCTTCGGACAGGGTGGGGAGTGCGGCAAAACACGGGGTTTTCGGCAGGGTCGCCAGAACATCCAGCACCGATTTATAGGTCTGCTTGTTTTCTTGCGGCGTTTGCACCGGGGTCGGCGCTGCGATTCCTTCACGGGCTGCAACCTCCGGCGGCGGCGGGAGAGTGGGCAGTGCGGCGACGGTCGTGATCTCGGCTTGGCCGTTGGCGGCGACAGCGGTCGGGGCAAGACTGACAGCCGCAAGGCTTGTTGTCGCAGTGGTGGTCATCGGGGTCACCGCCTGCACAGATGCCACCCGAGGGGTACTGACCCGCGCAGGCGCCACAGTGGTAACCGGTGCTGTGACCGCCGCCACCACAGGACGTTGCGCCACTGTTCCAACTGGCAGCACTGCCACCGGAGCCGTTTCAAGGCCCGGAGCGGAGACAGGCGGTTGCGCAACGCTGGCAGGGGGCCGCACCAGCGCGACTGTTGATGTTTGGGCGCGTGTCGGCGTGACGGTTTGCGGCGCAAGTGCGGCAGGCCTTGTCACGATTGCGGCGTCGGAGGCAACGGTTGCGGCATCGGTCGCATTGGCGGCAATACGTGCGACACTGACTGTCGCCGCGCTCACGCCTGCCGCGCTGACATGCGTGGCTGTCATGCCCGATGCGGCTTTCAAGACCTCAGCCGATGATTGCGCCGCCAGATCGGCCACGTCGGAACGCGCCGTCAGCCGCTGGCTTTGCACTGCCGCGATGATCTCCGGCGCGCGGTCCTGACCGGCAACACTGCTGGCGATGGCCATGATTTCGACTTCCGGAATCGTCACCTGCTTTGGCACTTCATTCTGTGCGCGGTAGGCGGCAAACCCTTGTTCGACCAATACCAGATGCAGCGCGACCGCCACCATCGTCGCCCCGCCCCAGATCACCGCACCCGATGATGTCGAATATCCTTCGCTCATGGCAGGGCCACCCGGCGTTCGTGCAAGGTGATCAGCCGCATCGACACCGCTGCCAAATCGGGACGCGTGGTCAAGGCCATCAGGAGGTCCGCCGACAACCCCTTGTCCGCCAACAGATAAAGCGCCTCGGGCATTTGCGGCCCCAAAAGCCCTGCGAGCGTATCCGCCGTGACCGCCACGCCATCGAGCGCCATCGCTCCTTGGGCGTCGACCAACAAAAGTGGACGCGGCAGACGTTCCAATGGCAGTTCAGTCGTTGCCGCCAAATCGACACTGGTTTCGCCTTGCTGCACCAATGAGCCGGTGATCAGAAAGAAGAACACCAGCAGCAGCACAATATTCACGATGGCCAGTGAAAAATCCGGCCGCTGCCGGGTATGGTTTGGGGAAAGACGCGCCTTGCGCATGGCTTATCCTCCTCCGACCTGACTACCCGCGATCAGCCGCACCTTGGCGACACCGCGCGCGCCCAACACCTCCAGCACCGTGGCGATATCCTGTACCGTGGCGGAACGGGTCGGGTAGATCAATACATCCGGCGTGCCTTTGGCAAGCAGGGCCGGCACAATTGCGGCAAGCGCGTCCAGCGGTAGAACCTGATCACCCGACCGCACTTGGCCCCGCGACAGATGCCAGATCACCAGGTTGTCGCTGGCATCAATCGCCACGGCCTCGGGCTGCGGTTTTCCCTGCAACTCCGATTGGCCCGGCGGCGCCCCTGCTGTCAGCGCAATCAGCGAAAAGGGCGACAGGGTGGAGGACAGCATGAAAAAGATCAAAAGCTGGAACATCGCATCCGCCAAAGGTGTCAGTGCAAAGCCGTAGCGACGGCGGGTACCTTGCTGCAAATTTATGGTTTTTGTACCCGGCCCCGGCATGAGTCACGGCCCGCGTGGGGTGCTGGTGATCGTTTCCGCGCTGCCGTGGATTGCCGCCGACAGCAAAACCTCCAACGCCTGGCGTTCGCCGTCGATGCGGGTTTCAAGCCAGATCGCGATGAAATAAAACACCAGCGCAATGGCGAGCCCGATGGCAGTCGTGCTGAGCGCAGTCCAGATCCCGCCCGCCAGAAGTGCAGGGTCAACGCCGCCGGTGCTTTGCGCCAATGCGCCGAAAGCGTCGATCATGCCGACCACCGTTCCAAGCAGCCCGAGCATGGGGGCGGCCTGCACCACCGCTTCCAGCACGCGCATCCATCGCCCCATGGCGGCAAGTTCTGCCAGCGCGACCTGACGCCCGATCTCCTCCGCCCAGTCGGGATCATCCGGGCGTTGCAGACGTGCTGCCAAAGCGGCGCGCAGCACGCGCGGTTGCACACCCTTGACCGCCGAGATCGCCGCAAGCGCCTTGTCCTTATGCCCGGAGTCCCAGATCGCCAGTGCCGCCGCTGCCTTGCGTCCACGCCCCAACCCCAGCATCGCGAATTGCACGAACTTGAACAGCGCGACCGTGGTGGCGGAAACCGACAGCAACAGCAACGCTGCGAAAACCAGAATGGTTACAGCGTTCAGACCTGCAAGATCCAGCATTTCATTTTCCTGACGACCCTGTGCGCAGCGATACGCCTCGGATCAGTTGAACTGGATTGTGCGCACCCGACTGCTCAGCAATTGCTGGTCGCGGCACACATTCTCCGGCCCCGCTTCGGACAGGCATTCGACCGGCCCGTTGACCGAAATACGCGAGATTGTGGCGCAACCCTGATCGGGCAGGTCAAACTGCACAACGCGGGTCTTGCCGACCGGAAGCCAACCGAATTCGAGCACCAGAAGCCGCTGCACGATGCCTTCTGTATTGTAAACCGCCACTTCGTAGGATGATTTTTCCAAGGCAACCGCCGTGTTGTTGGTTGCAACATAGGTCAGGCGACAGCCCTGCCCTTCATCATTAGCGGTGTTCAGTTCCAATTCGATATTGCCGGTTTGCGCCAGAACCATTCCAGCGCAACTGATTTGTACTGCCGCGATTGCGGCTGTCAAAAAGCGACGTGAGGCAAACATTTTGACAATAACCCCTCAGTCAATGATTTCCCGCCCCACGGGATCGCGGGACATTTGAACCATCAGATTAGGGCCGAGCATAGGCGCTCTGTCAACAAAAACAGCCCATGTGGGGTGAAAACGCCTGTTGTCGACATCTTCGGGCAAATTCCACGCGGTCACCACACGGTCGCCGCTGCAAACTGCGACATATTCCGTAGCCAATGTGTCGTGCAAACCATTCAGACTCGCGTGATGGCGGAAAAACATGTAGACTCGCGCTATTGGATTGAAATTTTGGAAGTACCGATGCGCGGCAACAAATTGACCATCCCCGATTTCGGCCTGTCACCCAAAGCGATCCTCCCGGCACTTGCGCTGTGCATTGTCACGGCAGGCGCGGGTGCGGCAGAGGCGGAACGGTTGGCGCTTGTGGTCGGCAACGCAGATTATACCAATGTCGCACCTTTGAGAAACGCGGTGCGTGATGCGCACGACATTTCGGAATCGCTTAAGCGGCTTGGCTTCGAAGTCACTTTGCTGACCGACATTCACGGGTCCGATTTCTGGGCCAAGGTGGATGCCTTCGCCGATGAGGCGAAAAATGCCGACAGCACGGTGTTTTTCTATTCCGGCCATGCGTTCCAGATGAACGGTGCAAATTATCTGGTGCCGGTCGATGCCAAGCTAACCAGCCGCGATTCCATTCAGACCGAAACCTGGAACCTCGATGGCATTATCGCCCGGCTTCAGGACCGCAAGCGCCAGACGCTGATCTTTCTGGATGCCTGCCGCAATGACCCCTTGCCGCAATCGGTCCGGGGCACGGGCGCAGCCTCGGACGGATTGGCGCGGCTGCAAACCGGGGTCGGCACCTTTGTCGCCTTCGCGACCGAACCCGGTGCTGTAACCTATGACGGCGCGGGAGAAGCACCGAACAGCCCCTTCACCACTGCCTTGCTGGATCATATCGAAACGCCGGGGATCTCGGTTTCCGACATGATGATCGAAGTCCGCAACGAGGTGGAGGATCGGACCTTCCGCAAACAAACCCCGTGGGACCAATCATCACTGCGCGAACAGTTCTATTTCAACCCGGTGGCGGAATCGAAACAGGAGTTGAGCGAGGCGGATTTTGAGCTTTTGGCCCAACTTGCACCCGATGACCGCAAGAAGTTTCTGGACCTTCTGCGCGCCTCCGGCTTTTCGGACAGTTCCCTGCGCGACGCCGATACCGCGATCGAGGTGGCAAGCCTTGGCCTTGAAATGGCAGCCGACAATGGCGGCGTGACCATTGGTGATGCGAAACCCGCCGGAGGTGAGTCGGTGGGAGCGACAGTGACGGATGCGGCGCCCGCCGCCGCAGACGCCGGCCCGACCATCGACGTTGCGGCGCTGGAGGTCGTTGCCGGAGGCGGCACTGTTACAGATGCGCCGACGACGCAGACGGAAACTGTCGCCGCCGCTGTGACCGAAATTGTGCCGCCGCAAACCATCGCTTCGATCCCGGAAACGACGCTGCCGCTGTTGCCGCAAGACCCGGCGGCCGCTGCGTTGGATGGCGAAGCGCGGATTCGCCTTGCCGCGTTGACATGGCAGACGCGCGGGATCATCGGGATCAACGCAATCACCGTGGATCGGCTGCGCGTCGAAGGTAATATCATCAAACCGGACAGCGACAAGAACCGACAGTTGCTGGCCAGCATCGACCCTTCGCTGTTGCAGGATCACAGCACGCCCGAGGTGAACCCGGCAGATCTGGCCAAGCTGGCGCAAACGGAACTGCGCCGCATCGGGTGCTACCAGATGGGGATTGACGGCGACTGGGGCAAAGGGTCGCGGACCGCGCTGACCAGCTATTACCTTGCCAAGCGCAAAGTCCCGGATTCACTGGAGCCGTCGGTCGGATTGGTGCAGGCTCTGACCGCAGAATCGAGCGTAGTCTGTGCTGTGCGCGTCTCCAGCGTTGCCCCTGCGGTGCGCGCCCGCGCCAAGGCGCAGGTGAAGGCAACACAAGTCAGCGTCGAAAGCACCGGCACCCGCAAGATCAATCCCGTCACCAAGCGCAAGATCAATGCACCTGCCAAGGTCAAGAAGGAAATCAAGAAATCCCTGCTCGGCTCCGGCTCTTTCTGATCGACGACAGAGGAGTTGGTTGAAACGAAAACAGCGCCGCCGGTGTGGGCGCCGCTGTTTCATGTGCTGGTGTCACCAGAAGATATGATGCAACGGCGCGACTCTGTCGTCAGCGCAGATCAACGCGCAATTCGACGCGACGGTTTTCCGGGTCAAGATCATTGCCGGTGCGCGGATTGGCCTTGCCGAAGCCGATGGCTGACAACCTTTCCGCCGAAACACCAAGCCCGGTCAGGAAATTCTCCACCGAAAGCGCGCGCGCCTGCGACAGATCCATGTTGTAGGAATCGGTTCCGCGCGCGTCGGTATAGCCTTCAACCACGAAGCGCGCGATTTTCAACCGGTCGTCCTGCATCATTTGGGCGAACACCGCGAGGTTCTTTTGCGCCTCTGCCGTCAGATCAGCCGAATCGAGTTCAAACGTCACCAGCATGTCAAGGCCCGCAGGCGCTGCGGGCTTGTCACATTCCTGCGGTGTTCCGATACAGATGCCACGCGTCGCACCAATGTCGAGTGAATTGATATAGAACTCAACCAGTTCATCGGTGGTGTAAGGGGTCTGCGCGAGGACGGCACCCCCGCTTGCGAGGAAAATGGCAAAGGCTGTCGGACAAATAACGCTCCGCATGGCGAAAAACTCCTGCTGAAACAATTCGGATAGCATAGAGCAAATCGACCAAACGGTCAACGAAACCACGCGGCGCGGCACCGTTCTGGAAAGCTCGATACCACAATTTCGCAGCGGATCCGCGGTGCGCTACCGTTAACCGATGCTCATACGGTGCGACACGTTCTTGACCACGGTGTACTGGTCCAGGCCTTCCGTGCCGCCTTCCCGCCCGTAACCGCTCCACTTCACGCCACCGAACGGGGTTTCGGGCAGCGACGCCTCCAGCGTGTTGATGGAGACATTGCCGGCTTCGACCTCCTCTGCGATGCGGGCGGCATTGGCAGCGGAATGGGTGAAGCCGTAGGCGGCAAGCCCGTAGGGCAACCTGTTCGCCTGCGCGATACCCTCGCTCAACGAAGTGACAGGGTTGATGATCGCGATGGGGCCGAACGGTTCCTCATCCATTATCCGCGCATTGTCCGGCACATTGGCCAGCACCGTCGGAGCAAAGAAATAGCCCTTGTTGCCGATGCGCTGGCCACCGGCGCGCAGTTCCGCGCCTTTCGACACCGCATCTTCCACCAGTTCCGACATTGCCGCCAACCTGCGATCATTGGCGACCGGCCCCATTTCGGTGCCCTCGCTCAGCCCGTTGCCAACCACCAGCGATTTCGCCTTGGCCGCGAAACTTTCGGCAAAGGCCGTGAACTGGTCCTGCCCGACATAGAACCGGGTCGGTGAGGTGCAGACCTGCCCCGCGCTACGATATTTTCGCGCCGCACAGATCGGGCCGACCTGAACCGGGTCAACATCATCGCAGACGATCACCGGGGCGTGACCGCCAAGCTCCATCAACACCGGGGTCATATGCTGCGATGCAAGCCCCGTGAGATGTCGTCCCACAACTGTCGATCCGGTAAACGCAACAAGCCGGACCTGATCCTGCGGAATGAGATAGGTCGAAATCTCGGATGGAACACCAAAGACGAGGTTCAGGACGCCGGCAGGCAGCCCCGCCTCCTGAAACGCCCGAACGATGTGGATCGCCCCCGCGGGTGTTTCCTCCGCCGCCTTGAGGATGATCGAACAGCCGGAGGCCAGCGCCCCTGCGACCTTGCGCGCAGGCTGGCTCATCGGGAAATTCCAGGGTGAGAAGGCGGCGACAGTGCCGACGGGTTGGCGGATCACCGTATGGCGGATGCCCGGCGCGCCGGGAATGACGCGCCCGTAAAGCCGCTGGCCCTCGCCCGCGTCCCACTCAAAGAACTCCGCGCCGCGAATGACCTCCAGCCGACCCTCACTCAAGGTCTTGCCATGCTCCAGCGTGATGCAATGACCAATCTCATCCCGCCGCTCCCGCATGATCCGTGCGGCGCGCATGATGATATCACTCCGCTCTCGTGGGGCGGTCCTGCTCCAGACCCGGAAGCCTTTGGCCGCCGCTGCCAGTGCATCGTCCAGATCGGCTTTGCGCGCGATGGGCAGCGCGCCGAGGATGCTTTCATCGGCAGGGTTCACCACCGGCAGACTTTCCGCCGTCTTGCGCCAACGCCCGTCAATAAAGAGTTGCAGGTCGGGATAAATGCTCATGGCGCGCCTTTTGTGGTGGGGCCATTGGAATGATTGGCCGGTTGCAGTCGTAATTTTTCGTCACCGTACCATCTTAGCCATCACGCGGCAGGCGTATCAATTCATCTCGCGGAATTTAGCTATAACGGAATCGAATACACCGCCGCGCAAATCGCTGCGCGGTTCAAACGATCCGATATCCACCATGGCCCTCGCACCAGCTACAATGTGTCGCTGACATCGCTTCCGCTACGCCGCCCTGTCAATCCGTTCGATGCCGGGCGGGCGTGCTGACCCCGTGGCGGTGCAAACCCGGAACAAACTCCCCCCTTGCAGGCGCCGGGCGGCTGTGAACAACTGACCACACCTCTGCCCAAGTCCCCGAAGCTGGAAACATCTGACATGACAATCGCGACCCGTTCCGGAACCCATTTGGCCGTTTTGGCGGCCTTGGGTTTTTCGCATCTGCTCAACGACATGATGCAATCGCTGATCCCGGCAGCCTATCCGATCCTGAAAGAGACCTATTCGCTGGATTTCGTGCAGATCGGCCTGATCACTCTCACCTTCCAGATCGCGGGTGCGATGCTGCAACCGGTGGTTGGAATGGTTACCGACCGGCGGCCCGCGCCCTATTCGCCAGTGGTCGGGATGATGTTCACCATGTCCGGACTGGTCAGCCTTGCCTATGCGCATGGCTACGCAACCATTCTGGTCTCCGTGGCGCTGATCGGGATCGGATCGTCGATCTTCCACCCCGAGGCCACGCGGACGGCGCGCTATGCCGCTGGTGGCCGTCAGGGATTGGCGCAAGGCATCTTTCAGGTCGGCGGGCAGGCAGGCGGCGCGCTCGGCCCGGTGTTTGCAGCCCTGATCGTCGTGCCGTGGGGCCAGCCGAGCCTTGCGTGGTTTGCCGTTACCGCGCTGATGGCGATGCTGCTTCTGGCCTGGATCGGCAGCAAACAACGGCAATTGAGCGCGGATTTCATCGCGATGCGCGCACGCGGCAAAAAAGGCAAGGAGGCACCCCAGCACTCCTCCGCAACCATCGCGGTCGGGCTTGTCGTCCTCACCTTTCTGATGTTCACCAAGAACGCCTATGGCGAGAGTTTCCGCTCGTTCTACACCTTCTACCTGATCGAGCGCTTCGGCCTGTCGATCCCGGCCTCACAGATGATGCTGTTCATCTTTCTGCTTGCGGCGGCGGTCGGTGTTCTGATTGGCGGGATCGTCGGTGACCGGATCGGTCGCTACCGGATCATCTGGATTTCGGTGCTGGGGCCATTGCCGCTGACCCTGATGCTGCCCTATGTCGACCTGTTCTGGACCGGTGTTTTGACGATCATGATCAATCTGATCATGGCCAGCGCCTTCGCGTCGATTCTGATCTATGCAATGGATCTTCTCCCCAACCGGATCGGCTTGATCGGTGGATTATTTTACGGGTTGAACTTCGGCCTTGGCGGCATCGCGGCTGGCCTCCTTGGCGTTATGGCGGACCGGTACGGCGTCGAAACCGTCTATCAGATATGCTCATTCCTGCCGCTTGCCGGTTTGATGGCATGGTTCCTGCCGCGACAGGACGAAGGCATCGGGACCTGACGCCAAATCCTCGAAACCACACCTTCAAACGCCCTCTTGTCTCGATTTGACTGCACTCTCCCTTTGGGTTGCGGGCAAAACGCTTTGCGTCACAGCAAACCACGCGCGGCGAGGTTGCGCATCAGATGGCTGATGCCAAAGCTCCATTCCGGGCATTCGGGTGACAGACCCACGGTATTGACCAGCACGGCCAGCATCGGAGAGGCAATCGCACCCGGTCGCCGAGCTTTCGGGGAAAGCCTCTGCCCGGTTGCCCCCTGTCCTGCGTCGGGGCGAAAAGCGTGCCGAGTGAGATCATGATCCTGTCGGGGTATTGATGCTGCCGCCCAATGGTTTTTTGCACAAGGTCAGTCGGATCGCGGCTGATTTCCGTCATCCGGGTCGCTGCCGCGCATTTCAAACCCGTCGGCGCCAATCACTGTCAGCTCCAGTGCAGCACGGCGCACATCATCAAGCCTGAACCCAGCATCGAACAGCCGAATCATCGGTCCGATTGCAGTTGAGGCGTTGTTGTCCTTGGCCTTTGACAACAGCAACGCCGCGCGCGCCCTCATTGAACCGGCGAAGGTAACGCCGCAAGCCTTGATTGCGTTCAGAGCGCACGGGGCGAGGAAATGCAGATGACTTGGACCCGTCGGGTTGGCGGCGATGGTGGTAGCCACGCCCAGATCGCGAGTTTCGGCAATTGTCACATGCGGCGCAGGGTCCGCGATTTCGCAGATATCACGCACACGCGGGGCAATGACTGACGTGATTTCAATCACCCTGCCTTCGCGGAGCGTGATGACACCTGGTCCCTTTAGATGCGGATTCCAGACCCGACCTATCAACGTGCCGCTGATGGGAAATTCGGTCATGTTCAACTCCAGTACAGTCGCATTGAAAGTGTCAGGCTTTCGCCTGAGCCAATTCCCTGAGGCCCGGATAGCCGGGCAAATGTGCCGCGTCGACCACCGCCCACGCGGGTGCTTTGAGCAGGTGCGCAAAGCACCCGCGGCTGCCGCGATGGGCGCAACTGAAACCGCGCGTCCGCCGGAAACCCGAACAATCACGCCGCACGGCACCGGATTTCAACGACGCTCACCCGTTCGCCACCTTTGATCCGCCACGCAACGCGACATAGATCGCCGGGATGACAAGCACCGTCAGAACCGTGGACGAAGCCAGCCCGAACAACAGCGAAATCGCCAGCCCCTGAAAGATCGGATCGGCCAGGATCACGGCGGCACCGATCATCGCGGCAAGTGCTGTCAGCAGGATCGGCTTGAACCGGATCGCGCCCGCCTCCAGCAGCACTTCCACCAGCGGTTGCCCCGGCGTGCGAGAATGGCGGATGAAATCCACGAGCAGGATGGAGTTGCGCACAATGATCCCTGCAAGGGCGATGAAGCCGATCATCGAGGTCGCCGAGAATGGCGCATTGAAAAGCCAATGTCCAAGCATGATGCCGATCAAGGTCAGTGGAATCGGCGTCAGGATGACCAAAGGCAGCTTGAAGGAGCCGAACTGCGCCACGACAAGAATATAGATCCCGACAAGGGCGAGCATGAAGGCGCTGCCCATGTCGCGGAATGTCACCCAGGTCACCTCCCACTCCCCATCCCACAAAAGCGTGGGATGCGATTCATCATCGGGTTGACCGTTCAGCGAAATGACCGGCTTTGGCAGATTGCCCCATTCGGCCTTGGCTATCGCATCCTCAACCGCGAACATGCCGTAAATCGGGGCTTCAAAGGCGCCTGCAAGCTCTGCCATCACCATTTCGGCGGCGCGACCATTGTGCCGGAAGATCGGATACGACGCCAATTCATGCGACACGCTAACGACATCGCCGAGCTCAACAACATCGCGCCCACCGGGCAAAGCGTTGGCCGGAACCGGGGTTGCAAGCATGCGCGCATTCATTGCCGAGGCGGTCTTTGGCAGTGCTACGCGGATCGGGATCGGCCGACGACCGCTGCCGCGATGCGAATAGCCAACCGTCGTGCCGCCGTAAAGATAGTGGAGCGTGTCGTAAACGTCGGACTGTTCCACCCGGTAGTATTCAAGATTGTCCTGATTGATCGAGACCCGGACCCGCTCTGCCCGGTTGTGGAAGCTGTCATCGACATCAACAATGAAAGGGACGCTGTTGAACGCCTCGCGCACCTTGCCCGCGACAGCCCGCCGCGTCTCTGCATCGGGGCCGTAGATTTCAGCCAGAAGCGTGCCGATCACCGGTGGTCCGGGCGGGGGTTCGACGACCTTGACCACCGTTCCTTGCGGCAAATCCATCCCCCGCATCCGCTCCCGCAGATCAAGAGCTATGGCGTGGCTGCTGCGATCCCGGTCGCCTTTGGCAAGCAGATCCACCGTGATATCACCTTGTTCAGCGCCACCGCGCAAATAATAGTGCCGCACCAGCCCGTTGAAGTCGAAAGGTGCAGCCGTGGCGGCGTAAGCCTGGAATGAGGTAATCTCCGGCACCGGGGCAAGCC
>NZ_JAKDLJ010000461.1 GCF_030452865.1 Pseudorhodobacter sp. | reverse complement strand
GCAATGCGACAGGATCAGGTTGCGTTGCAGGGTGGCAGTGTCTTTCGACTCAATTTTGACTGACGCGAGTTTGCCAAAGCCGGTATTCACGCCGTAAACCGCCTCGGATCCGGCAGCGGCCTTCGCCACCTGTGCCGCCGCCGTCTCTACCCCCGGACGGGCCGAAGGGGCGAGTTTGGCGGCGGACCCATCGCGCCAAAGCGACTCCAGTTGCGCGAGCGTGGTTGTGCCCGGTGTCAAGGTAATCATCAAATGCCCCCAAAAATGCGTTGATGCAGTGGATTGATGCCGAAGCGATAGGACAGTTCGGCCGGAGTTTCGACATTCCAAATCGCCAGATCGGCGCGCAGACCCGCTGCGATACGGCCGGTATCAGTCAGCCCAAGCGCGCGGGCGGCATGTTCGGTCACGCCGCGCAGCGCCTCCTGCGGCGTCAGGCGGAACAGGGTACAGCCCATGTTCATTGCCAGCAACAACGAATGCAGCGGTGAGGAACCGGGGTTGCAATCCGTGGCCAAAGCCATGGGCACGCCATGTTTGCGGAAGGCTGCAACCGGTGGCGCCTGCGTTTCGCGAATGGCATAGAAGGCACCCGGCAGCAGCACGGCAACCGAACCGGACGCGGCCATCAGCCGGGCATCATCCTCGGTCGCATATTCAACATGATCGACCGACAGCGCACCGCTTCGTGCCGCCAATGCGGTCCCACCCTGATGCGAAAGCTGCTCGGCATGGAGCTTGACGGGAAGTCCAAGTTCAGACGCCACATCAAAAATACGCCGGATCTGCTTGGTATCAAACGCAATTCCTTCACAAAATCCATCAACAGCATCGACCAGACCTTCGGCATGTGCCGCGCGCAGGGTTGGAATGCAAACCTCATCAATATAGGCGTCGGCGCGGGCACGATATTCCGGCGGCACAGCATGGGCGCCCAGATATGTCGTACGCACCCGCACCGGGCGCAAGCCTTGCAGCGCCCGCGCCGCGCGCAGCATCCGGAGTTCGGTTTCAACGTCGAGGCCATAGCCCGACTTGACCTCAATGCAGGAAACGCCCTCGGCCAGGATCGCATCCAGCCGCGGCAAAGCCTGCGCGATCAGCCCCGCTTCATCCAGCGCCCGCGTCGCGCTGACGGTAGAGACGATGCCCCCTCCGGCCCGCGCGACCTCTTCATAGCTGGCACCTTGCAACCGCAACTCAAACTCCCGCGCGCGATTGCCGCCGAAAATGATGTGCGTGTGGCAGTCGATGAATGCAGGTGTCAGGAGGCGACCGTCGAGATGGTGGCGCGGCAAAGCCTTGAATTCAGAGGGCAAATCACTTTCAGGCCCGACCCATTGGATGCGCCCGGCTTCGATCATAACAGCACCGCCCGACAAGACACCCGGCCCGGCCCCGGCAATCGCCCCGCCGTGAATGACTTGCGCGCCTGTGCTTTCCATCTTGATTCCCCCAAGGTTTGGATTATTATGTACATACATATTATTGAAGTCAATCGGGAGAAACCTCATGGCGGTGATCTGGGCGGAGCAAGCACTTCTGGCGACAGGCTGGGCGCAAGATGTTGCGGTGACCGTGGAGGGCGACAGGATCGGGGCGATTACACCCAACGCGCCCGCCACCGGCCAGCGCGTCGGTGTGCTGCTGCCCGCGCCGACCAACCTGCACTCCCACGCGTTTCAACGCGCCATGGCTGGGCTGACTGAACGACGCGGCCCCGACCCGAAGGACAGTTTTTGGACCTGGCGGCAGTTGATGTACCGCTTCCTTGACCAGTTGACCCCGGAAGATGTCGAATCCATCACCGCCTTCGTGCAAATGGAAATGGCGGAAGCAGGCTATGCGGCGGTGGCGGAGTTCCACTATCTCCATCACGGCCCCAATGCCGTCCCCTATGCCAACCGCGCCGAAATGTCGGCCCGTATTGCGGCAGCAGCGGCGCAAACCGGGTTGGGGTTAACCTTGCTTCCGGTGCTTTATGAATTCGGTGGTTGTGACCGCCGCGCGCTTGGGCCGGGGCAAAACCGCTTTGGTAACACACCGGGCCAATTCGCAGCACTGCTGGACAGCGCAGCGCAGGCCATCGCCACCCTGCCCGCCGACACAAGGCTTGGCGTCGCCCCGCACAGCCTTCGCGCGGTATCCCCTGAAGGGCTGGAGATCGCGGCAAGCCTGCGCCCGAATGGCCCGATCCACATGCACCTGGCCGAACAAATCCCGGAAGTGGAGGAGCTTTTGGCCCATCGCGGCGCGCGGCCTGTCGAATGGCTGCTGGCAAATGCCGCTGTGGACCCGCGCTGGTGCCTGATCCATTGCACGCAGATGGAAGCGCACGAAACCAAAGGCTTGGCAGAGACTGGCGCGATAGCCGGCCTTTGCCCGATCACCGAATCCTCGCTCGGCGATGGGATTTTCGACGGCGTTGCCTATAGTGGCCACGGCGGGCGCTGGGGCATCGGCTCAGACAGCAACATCCGCATCAGCCTTGCGGAGGAATTGCGGACGCTCGACTACTCCCAACGCTTGCGCGATCATTCCCGCGCCGCCCTCGCCACGGCGGACGAATCCACCGGCCGGGTGCTGCTGGAAACGGCAG
>NZ_JAKDLJ010000460.1 GCF_030452865.1 Pseudorhodobacter sp. | reverse complement strand
CGCGCGGTGCGGAGTCGAGGATTTCCAGCGCGCTGCGCATCCGCCGTCCGGTATCGCAATCCAGATTGCCGAATTGCGACCCGGCGCAAAGCGCGATTTTCGGCGCAAGACCAAAGCGTTTGACATGCCGCGCCGCCGCAATCACGCTTTCCGCGATCTGTTCGGGCGAGGGTTCGGAATGAACATGGGTATCGGCAATGAACAGTGGCCCTTCCTCATGGATCATCAACGACAGCGCCCCCACCGCATGCAACCCCTCGGTCGCAAGGATCTGGGTGATGTAGTTCAGGTGCCACAGATATTGCCCGAAGGTGCCGCAGATCATGCTGTCGGCCTCATCGCGATGCACCATGACGGCGGCGATTGCCGTGGTGTTGGTCCGCATCACGGCGCGGGCGATATCCGGCGTCACGCCGCTGCGCGCCATCAGGTGATGGTAGGTTTCCCAGTAATCGCGGTAACGCGGGTCATTTTCCGGGTTCACCAGATCGAAATCCCGTCCCGGACGGATCGGCAACCCCGCGCGTTCGCAGCGGCTTTCCACCACTTCCGGCCGCCCGATCAGGATCGGCTTGTCGGTGGTTTCCTCGATCATCGCATTGGCGGCACGCAGGACCCGCTCATCCTCACCCTCCGCCAGCACGATGCGGCGGGTGACGGTGGCGGCAGCCTGAAACACCGGCCGCATGATCAAGGCAGAACGGAACACCGAACCGTCGAGTTTGCGCTTATAGGCGTCGAAATCCTCAATCGTCTTGGTCGCAACCCCGGTTTCAATCGCAGCCTTCGCCACGGCAGAGGCAACGACCCCGATCAGGCGCGGGTCAAACGGTTTCGGGATCAGGTATTCCGGGCCAAAGGTCAGTTGCTCCCCCTTATACGCCGCAGCCGCCTCGGCGCTGGTCGTGGCGCGGGCAAGGGCGGCGATCCCCGCGATGCAGGCCAGCTCCATCTCATCGTTGATCGTGGTCGCACCCACATCCAGCGCGCCGCGAAAGATGAACGGAAAGCACAGCACGTTGTTGACCTGATTGGGGAAATCCGACCGACCCGTTGCCATGATGACATCCGGCGCCACGGCTTTCGCCGCGTCCGGCGTGATTTCCGGCGTCGGATTCGCCAATGCGAACACAATCGGGCGTTTCGCCATCCGCGCCACCATGTCCGGCTTCAACACACCGGGGCCGGACAGGCCCAGAAACAGATCGGCCCCGTCGATCACCTCATCCAGATTGCGCTTGTCGGTCGCCTGCGCGAAGGCCGCCTTTTGCGGGTTCATGTCCTGCTCGCGGCCCTCATAAACCACGCCATGAATATCACACAGCCAGATGTTTTCGCGCTTCACCCCCAGCTTCAACAGCATGTTGAGACAGGCAATCCCCGCCGCCCCGCCGCCGGTGGAGACGATCTTGATATCCTCAAACTTCTTTTTCGCGACATACAACGCATTGGTCGCCGCCGCCCCCACCACAATCGCGGTGCCGTGCTGATCGTCGTGGAAGACCGGAATGTTCATGCGTTCCCGGCACAATGCCTCCACGATAAAGCAATCGGGGGCTTTGATATCCTCAAGGTTCACCGCGCCAAAAGTCGGCTCCAAGGCGCAGACGATATCTGCCAGCTTGTGCGGATCGGCCTCGTTCACCTCGATGTCAAAACAATCAATATTGGCGAATTTCTTGAACAGAACCGCCTTGCCTTCCATCACCGGCTTGGACGCCAGCGCGCCGATATTGCCCAGACCCAGCACCGCCGTCCCGTTGGAAATCACCGCAACCAGATTGCCCTTGGAGGTGTAGCGCGTCGCGGTCGATGGGTCCGCCTTGATCTCCAGACAGGCTTCGGCTACGCCGGGGGAATAGGCCAGCGACAGATCGCGCCCGTTCGCCAATGGTTTGGTCGCCCTGATTTCCAGCTTTCCGGGTTTCGGAAACTCATGATAATTCAGTGCTGCCTGCCGCGCATTGTCGTTGCGTGTGTCATCCATGGTCAATTCTCCCCAATTCCAGTCCAGTGTTAAATCATTCTGCGGATGCCGCAAGGGCAGGCGGGCGCGATGGTTATTCAATTTCAACTTGAAAATCCCCGGCGATGCTCGCACCGTGTCCAGCATCAGGAACCGGAATGAAGGGGCAAATCATGGCCGAGACTCGCGCCGAAATTCGACTGCCAACCCAGGAACTGCGCAACGACCTGCCGTTCTACACCAGGACGCTTGGCTTTCGCCTCGACAGTATCTTTCCCGCTGACAACCCCGAGGTCGCGGTGCTGTCAGGTCACGGCTTGCGCATCCGCATCCAGAAAGGGGCGGCGGAACCACCCGGCACCCTGCGCCTGCTGACTGATGACCCTTCGGCCTTCCCCAGCCGCACCCTCACCGCGCCCAACGGCACGCGGGTCGAAATTGATGAGTTGAACCCGCCACTTGTCACCCCCGCCACACAACATGCGTTTGTCGTGCGCCGCCTTGCCGATCAGGCGCCTTGGGTTATCGGGCGCGCAGGCATGCAATATCGCGATCTGGTGCCGTCCCGTCTTGGCGGCGCGATCATCGCCAGCCATATCCGCATCCCCGATGGCGGCCCGGTCCCCGATATGG
>NZ_JAKDLJ010000459.1 GCF_030452865.1 Pseudorhodobacter sp. | reverse complement strand
TGACTGTCGTCGATGACTGCACGCGGGAATGCCTGGCCCTGATCGCCGACACCTCGTAACCGCGCCATTGGCACCGCCTGCCTGACGCTTGGGCGATGATCTAAGACACGTGTTTAACTACGTCGTTAACGACGTGTCTTATGCGGGGTCATCGATGCGTGGTGAAATTCTTGGGATGGAGCGGCGGCGCTTCTGGCGTGATGAGGACAAGCTTGAGATCATCATGTCGGTCGGGGTTGGCGGCGCAACGGTGACGCAGGTAGCGCAGCGCCATGAAGTGACGCGGCAGCAGATTTATGCTTGGCGGCACGACCTGAAGAAGAAGGGTCTGTGGTCGCCGGATGCCGGGGCGCTTTTCTACCCATTGGATATGCCAGTGGCGGCTGGAGTTCCGATAACGCAGGATACTGTCGCTGAAACATCGCCACCGGTTGCGGTTGAATTGCGTCTGCGTGGCGGCCGTAGTTTGCATTTTGAAAGCACGATTGATCCGACTGCGCTGTCGGTGCTGATCCGCGCGGTGGACGCCGCATGATCGGTCCCGGCACCGGTGTGCGTGTGTATCTGGCGTGTGGTGTCACGGATATGCGAAAGGGGATCGCGGGGCTGGCCGCTTTGGCGCAGGATGTGTTGCGTCAGAAACCAGCCAATGGTGCGGTATTTGCGTTCCGTGGGCGGCGCGGGGATCGGATCAAGCTTCTGTTCTGGGATGGCCAGGGGTTTTGTCTCTACTACAAAGTCTTGGAGCGTGGCCGCTTCCCTTGGCCGAATGCTGCGGATGGGTCGATGCGGCTGACATCAGCACAGCTCGCGATGCTGTGGGAGGGGATCGACTGGCGACGTCCGGATTGGGGCGCTCCGCCAGCGCGTGTGGGGTAATTCTGCGCTCGATTTATCGTTATTTATATGGCGCTTGAGCCTAATTTTTGGTAGTCAGGCGCATGTCTAAACCTACTGAAAATCTGCCTGATGATCCCGCTGAATTGAGAGCGATGATCGCAGCATTGCAGGCCGAGAACGCTCAGATCGCGGCAGAAAACGCCAAGATGTCGGCGACATTGCGCGTCCATGATCAGCTGGTTCAGGCCCTGCGCCTGCGGATCGCCAAGTTGCAAAAACTGGCCTTTGGCAAATCCTCGGAAAAGATCGAACGCGAGATCGAACAGCTGGAATTGGCGCTCGAAGACCTGCTGGTCGCGGTGGCCGAAGACGATGAAGCGCTCATTGACGAAGGTCCGGATGAGCCGTCACCAGATGCTGCCGATGCGCCCGCTTTGCGTCGTCGGCCACGTGTCTCGGATGCGACCCCGCGCGAGCGTCGTGAACTGGACCCCGGTGCCTGCTGCCCCGACTGTGGCGGCGATCTGCGTGTGGTGGGTGAGGATGTCAGCGAGCTTCTCGATATGATCGCGGCGCAGATGAAGGTGATCCAGATTGCCCGGATCAAGAAATCCTGCCGCCGCTGCGAGCGGATGGTGCAGGAGCCCGCACCAAGTCGTCCAATCCCGGGCAGCATGGCGGGGCCAAACCTGCTTGCGCATGTGCTGGTCTCGAAGTTCGACGATCATTTGCCTTTGTATCGCCAGCACGAGATCTTCGCCCGCATGGGGGCGGACATTCCCGAAAGCACACTGGTCGGCTGGTGCGGGCGGGCCATGAAGACCCTGCAGCCGCTGATCGCACGGATCGAGGCGGACATCATGGCCAGCGACCTGCTGCATGCGGACGACACACCCATCCGGGTGCTGGATCGCAGCATGCGCGACAAGGGGCTTGGCAAGGGCGTCAAACAAGGCCGGATCTGGGCCTATGTGCGTGACCAGCGGCCTTGGGCGGGAGCATCACCGCCGGGCGCTGTCTATCGCTTTGCGCCAGACTGGAAAGAAGAGCACGTTCTCAGCCATCTGGCCAACGCCCGCGGCATCCTGCAAGCGGATGGTTACACAGGCTATGCCAAGCTCTATGCGCCTGAACCCGGTGGCACGCCGCGTTTGCGCGAGGCCGCCTGTTGGGCGCATCTGCGGCGGGACTTCCACGACTTCTGGACCTCGACCAAATCCGAGATCGCCCGCGAGGCGCTCGACCGGATCGGCAAGTTCTACGACATCGAGCGCGATATCAACGGCCAGTCCGCTGACGTGCGTCATGCGACGCGTCAAAAGCTTACCCAGCCCAAGGTGACAGCCTTCTTCGCCTGGTCTGAACAACAGCTCCTGCGCATCCCCGGCAAAAGCGATCTGGCCAAGGCGTTCCGCTATGGCCTCACGCGGCAGGAGGCCTTCAGCCTCTTCCTGAGCGACGGGCGTGTGGCCATCGACAACAACCCGGCCGAACGCGCCCTGCGCCCGATTGGAATCGGACGTAAAAACTGGCTCTTCGCGGGCGCAGATACCGGCGCGGAAACCCTCGCACGCGCGATGACTGTCATTGAAACGGCCAAGCTGAACGGTCTCGACCCGCTGGCCTATCTGGCTGACATTCTCGACCGCATCCACGATCACAAGATCAACAGGCTGGATGAGTTGCTGCCGTGGAACTGGTCGCCCGTGGCATCCGCAATGAGCAAACAAGCCGCGTAGGCCGCGGTATCAACGAGGCGGTTACGA
>NZ_JAKDLJ010000458.1 GCF_030452865.1 Pseudorhodobacter sp. | reverse complement strand
CTGCAAGTTTCAACCGTCCAAGTGCCAACAGAGGGGAATCCCGTCGGTTGATCCGGCGATACGATCCAGGGCAAACACATCGCAGAATGTGAGCGCCTGCCTTGATACTGCCAATGTGAGAGGAAATATAAATGAGCTTTCTGAAAACCATTACCTTTGCAGGGGCAATTGCCCTGGCATCGGCTGCGACCGCCGAAGAGCGGTTCATCACCATCGGGACCGGTGGTCAAACCGGCGTCTACTTCGTCGTCGGTCAGTCGATCTGCCGTCTTGTCAACCGCGACACGGCAAAGACCGGGTTGAAATGCACAGCACCGTCTACCGGCGGTTCCATTGCCAACGTCAACGCAATCGCGGCTGGCGACATGGACATGGGCGTGGCGCAATCCGATGTGCAGTACAACGCCTATAACGGGGTCGCCGATTTCGAAGGCAAAAAATTCGACAAGGAAAGGGCGGTCTTTTCGGTGCATGGCGAATTGCTCACCTTGGTGGCGCGCAAGGATGCGAATATCGCAACTTTCGATGACCTCAAGGGCAAGCGCGTGAACGTCGGCAATCCGGGCTCGGGTTCGGCGGCGACGATGGCCGTGGTTCTGGCCGCAAAAGGCTGGAGCAATGCTGACTTCTCGCTCGCATCGGAACTGAAACCTGCTGAGCAGGCTGCGGCACTGGGCGACAACAAGGTGGACGCGATCAGCTATGTCGTCGGCCACCCGAACGGCTCGATCCAGGAAGCGACATCGACTGTTGAGGCCAATATGGTGACGGTGGACGGCCCGGTGATTGACAAGCTTGTCGCGGACAATCCCTATTACGCCAAGGGTGTGATCCCCGGCGGCATGTATCCGGGTTCGCCCGACGACACGCAGACCTTCGGCGTCAAGGCAACCTTCGTGACATCGGCCGATGTACCCGATGAGGTTGTGTACGAGGTGGTCAAGGCGGTGTTCGACAACTTTGACCGGTTCAAGGGGTTGCATCCGGCGTTTGCCAACCTCAAGCCTGAGGAAATGATCAAGGACGGGTTGTCGGCTCCGCTGCACCCAGGTGCGATCAAATATTACAAGGAACGCGGCTGGATGTAACCGGCCCGATCAAGACCAGATGATCCCGGTGGGGCGCGTGATGCGCGCCTCACCGACCCCACGGACAGAACAAAAAACCAACAGGGACGCCTTTTTGAACAGGGCGAGGGGACACAAATGGCAGAACAAGACCAACAACAAGCCGCCGCAGTCGAGGCCGCCGCCGCCGGACATGGCGGGCTTTCGCAGGCCGAACTCGATGAGTTGATCGCCTCGTCAGATACGGGCGGACGCGCGACAACCGGGCCGGTCGGTGCCTTCATCATGATTGTCGCGATTGCCTGGTCTCTGTTCCAGCTTTGGATTGCGTCGCCGGTCATGTTCTGGTCACAGCAGCTTTTGGGTTTTGGTGTGTTCAATGACACCGAATCCCGCTCCATCCACCTCGCATTCTCGATATTCCTCGGCGTTGCCGTTTTTCCCGCCGCGCGCACCAAATTCCAGCTTGCCCTCGGCGTCGCCGTGCCGCTTTTGCTGGGATTCCTGTTCATGACAGGGGCGAAAGACGGAACAGCAGTCTGGTGGATTCCCATTGTTTCGCTCGGCATGGTTGCCGTCATTCTGCTCGGCTCCCCCAAAGACCGGATTCCGGTTTGGGAATGGGCCTTGGGCATTCTGGGCGCGATGACTGCACTGTATCTCTACGTTTATTATGATGACATCTCGGGCCGCGTCGGTGCGCCGATCATGCAGGATTTCGTCGTTTCAGTTCTGGGTCTGATGATCCTGCTGGAGGTGACGCGCCGTGCCCTTGGCCCGGCCCTGATGATCGTCGCGACAGTCTTTCTCGTCTATACGGTGCTCGGGCCATATATGCCTGATATCATCGCCCATAAGGGCAACAACCTGTCGGAGATCGTGAACCACCAGTGGATCACCACCGAAGGCGTGTTTGGTATCGCGCTGGGGGTTTCAACTTCCTTCGTGTTCCTGTTTGTGCTGTTCGGCTCGCTTCTGGATAAGGCGGGGGCGGGCAACTATTTCATTCAGGTGGCGTTCAGCCTGATGGGCCACATGCGTGGCGGTCCGGCCAAGGCCGCAGTGGTTTCGTCGGCGATGACCGGTCTGATTTCAGGCTCGTCGATTGCGAACGTCGTGACCACCGGCACCTTCACCATTCCACTGATGAAAAAGGTCGGCTTCTCGGCCGAAAAGGCTGGCGCGGTCGAAGTTGCGAGTTCGGTGAATGGCCAGATCATGCCACCGGTCATGGGGGCTGCGGCCTTCCTGATGGTCGAATATGTCGGTATTCCCTATTTCGAGGTGGTGAAACATGCCTTCTTGCCAGCGGTGATTTCCTATATCGCGCTGGTCTACATCGTCCATCTGGAAGCGTGTAAAGCCGGGATGGAAGGCTTGCCGCGTGCCTATACGCCCAAGCCCATCGTGCAAAGACTGATCGGGATTGTCTTCACGATAGCGGTGATTTGTGCGGTATCGCTGGCGGTTTACTATGGCATGGGCTGGATTCGTCCGACCTTCCCCAAAGCTGCGGGGTATATCATCTTCGCCTTCCTGACGGC
>NZ_JAKDLJ010000076.1 GCF_030452865.1 Pseudorhodobacter sp. | reverse complement strand
ATGATCATGGTCATTCTTGGCGGCGTTGGGACCTTCTTTGGCCCGATCTTTGGCGCAGCAGCATTTTTGCTACTGGAAAGCTTCCTCTCCGGCTGGACCGAAAACTGGCAACTTGCGATGGGAATCATTTTGCTGGTTGTCGTGTTGGGAACCAAAGGCGGCATCGTCGGCTTGTTGGCAAAAATCGGGGGGCGGTGGAAATGAGTGTTCTGCAAGTTTCCAACCTCGTCAAACGTTTTGGCGGACTGCTCGCCACCGATGATGTTTCCTTGACGGTGGAGGAGGGGGAAATTCACGCCCTCATTGGCCCGAATGGCGCGGGGAAATCCACCTTGATCAACCAGCTATGTGGGGAGCTTGCGCCCAATTCGGGCAGCATCCATCTGGCAGGCAGGAACATCACCAATCTGTCGGTGCCGGACCGGGTGGCGCGCGGCTTGGGGCGGACGTTTCAGGTCACGAACCTTTTGAACGATGCCACCTGCCGCCAGAATATCGCGATGGCGGTACAGGCGCGTGAAGGACTGAACTTTCGCATCTGGGATCGCGTCGCGCGACGACAGCGACTTTGGGATCAGGCGGACGCGCTGCTCGCCGAAACGCCACTGGCCGAACGCTGCGATATTCCGGTACAGGACTTGTCGCAAGGGGAACGCAAGCAGTTGGAACTGCTGGTCGCCCTTGCCCGCCGCCCCCGCATCCTGCTGCTGGATGAACCGATGGCCGGCCTCGGCGCGGTGGAAAGCCAGGAGATGATTGCAAGGTTGGCCCTGATCGGTCGAGACACCCCGATGCTTCTGGTGGAACACGACATGGAGGCGGTTTTTGCGCTCGCCACCCGCGTTTCGGTTCTGGTCTATGGCCGCATCATCGCCAGTGGCAGCGTGGATGAGATCCGCGAAAATCCGGAGGTGCGGGAGGCATATCTGGGCGCGGAGGATGCGCTATGCTGACGATCACTAACCTGCAATCGGCTTACGGTGCCAGTCAGGTGCTGTTCGATGTCTCGCTGACAGTCAACGAAGGCGAAGTTGTAACCCTGCTTGGCCGCAACGGGATGGGCAAGACCACCACCGTCCGAACGATCATGGGGTTGCTGGCAACCAAAGCCGGTCAGATGCAGTTTCACGATACCCCGATTGCCGGCCTGCCGCCGGAGCGGATCGCGCGGCTTGGGGCCGGTTTGGTGCCGGAAGGGCGGCATGTGTTTCCGACCTTGACCGTGCGCGAAAACCTTGTCGCCACCGCCGCCAACCGTTCGAGGCGCGAAAGACCGTGGGTATTGAGTTCGATCTATGATTTGTTCCCCCGCTTGGGCGAACGCGCAAAGCAACTGGCCGGAACCCTGTCTGGGGGGGAGCAGCAAATGCTTGCCGTTGGCCGCGCCTTGATGACGAACCCGCGCTTGTTGATATTGGATGAAGCGACCGAAGGGCTGGCCCCGGTGATCCGTACCGAGATCTGGAATGTAATCGCCAAGCTGAAGGCACAAGGCCAATGCATCCTGCTGATCGACAAGAATCTGGGCGTGTTGAAACGTCTGGCGGATCGGCATTATATCATTGAGAAAGGCCGCACGGTCTGGCAGGGAAGCGGCGCGGATTTGGACAATGACGCGAGCACGGTGCAATCCTATGTCGGACTTTGATCTGCGCGTGGTGCTTGTCGGCTGGGGTGCGATTGCCACCCGTGTCGCTGCGCTTTTGGCGGAGCGGCGCAGCCCGGTTTCCATCGTTGCGGTGGCCGTGCGCGATACCGCGACCCCGCGCCAAGGTTTGCCAGAAGGTGTATTGTTGATCCGTGATCCGTCAGAACTGGCAGCGGTAGAGGCCGATTTGATGGTAGAGGCCGCCGGGCGTGGTTCGGTCGCCCCTTGGGCGCGGGCAGGTTTGGCGCGGGGGTTGGATGTAGCGATCTCCTCCACCTCGGCGCTGACCGATGCGGCGCTGTTCGCGGAACTTACAGGTCTTGCGCGTGAAAACCGCGCGCAACTGCTGATCCCGCCGGGGGCTTTGGGTGGGATTGACGCGCTTGCCGCCGCCGCGCGTCTGGACATGCAAAGCGTGCGGCATGAGGTGGTTAAACCCGCCGGCGCCTGGGCCGGAACCAAAGCCGAAACATTGTGCGATCTGGCTGCGCTGACGGCGCCTTTCACCTTTTTCGAAGGCACGGCAAGGCAGGCGGCTGACGACTACCCGCAAAACGCCAATGTTGCGGTGATCTCTGCCTTGGCCGGGATCGGACTGGAGCGCACGACTGTCGCGCTCACGGCTGATCCGGGGGCTAAGCTGAACTCCCACCGCATCCGTGCCATGGGGGATTTTGGCACGCTGACCCTGACGCTGGAAAACCGCCCCTTGGCGACAAACCCAAAGTCATCGGAAATGACGGCGCTTTCGCTGCTGCGGATGATCGAAAACCGCATCAACCCAATGGTGATCTGATGGATATTGCCGCTGAAGCCGCCCTTCCTCGCGCCACGCTGGACGCCGATTATACCGCGCGCGACTGCACAAGTGCCGAGGATTTTGCCCGGATTATCAGCGACTATGCACGCCTGTCACTGCCCGCACGGGACTTGCCGGGAACCACACTGAACCTGCGTTACGACGACAGCGGCGAAGGCATGGACCTGTTCAACGCAGGGGAAAACCGGCCCTGCGTGATGTTCATCCATGGCGGCTATTGGCGCGCACTGTCCAAGGAACATTCCGCCTTTATGGCTCCGATGCTGGCGCCGCACGGCATTGCAACCATGGTGCCGGATTACACGCTGGCTCCCAAGGCGAATCTGACCGAAATCACAAGGCAGATGCGCGCCGCTTTCGCCCATCTTTGGCACAACGCCGAGGATTTGGGGATCGACAGAACCCGCATCGCCATTAGCGGCTCCTCCGCTGGTGGGCATTTGGCAGCGACTTTGGCAATGCCGGGATGGCACAGGGATTTCGACCTGCCGGAAACAGCGGTTCATGCCGCAATGCCGATCAGCGGTTTGTTTGAACTCGCGCCGCTTGCGGCCAGCCATATTCAGGATTGGATGCAGTTTACCGATGCGGAACTGGAAACCTTAAGCCCGCTGCGCCACATTCCCGGCACCGCGCGCAGCCATGTCGCTTTGGCAGCAGTGGAGACACCCGGTTTTCCGCGCCAATCCGCCGCCTATGCCAAAGCACTTGGCGCACCGCTGACCGCCATTCCGGGACGCAACCATTTCGATGTGATCCTTGATCTGTGCGACGATCAGACCACACTGTCCCGCGTTCTGCTTGGTTTGCTCGGCGCGTAAAGCCCCCTTTCCCCCGCTGCAAAAAGCGTTACCCTTGGGTCATGTTGCGGATCAATGATCATATCACCCTCGCCGATTGGGAACTGTCGGAGGGGTTCTCACGCTCCTCCGGGCCGGGGGGGCAGAATGTGAACAAGGTGGAGACGGCGGTGGAGCTTCGGTTTGAGGCGGAAAGATCGCCCAACCTGCCGGACCCGGTGAAAACCCGGCTGAAACGGTTGGCGGGGCGGCGTTGGACCAATGACGGCGCAATCGTGATCCGGGCCGAAGAAACCCGCAGCCAGATTCGCAACCGCGAAATGGCGCGGGCGCGTCTGGTGGAACTGATCCAGAAAGCCCTCGTGGCGCCGAAACGGCGCATCCCGACCAAACCCACCCTTGGCAGTCAGCGCCGCCGCCTGACCGCGAAAACGGTGCGCGGCACCGTCAAATCCTTGCGCGGCAAAGTGGAGCCTGACGAATGACCACGAATGAAACACTGTCCGACCGCCGCGCCCGCCTGATGGGGCCGAATGTGCCGACTTTCTACCGCAAGCCAGTGCATATTGTGCGTGGCAACGGCGTCTGGCTGTGGGATGCGGATGGCAAGAGATACCTCGATTGTTACAATAACGTGCCGCATGTCGGCCATTGCCACCCCGCCGTGGTCAAGGCGATTGCCGATCAGGCCGCGATTTTGAACACCCACACCCGCTATCATCACGAACTGGTGCTGGACTATATCGAGCGGCTGACCGCGCGTTTGGGTCACGATATATCGCAATGCATCATGACTTGCACCGGGTCGGAGGCGAATGACATCGCGTTGCGGATGGCGCAGGCCATGACAGGCAAGATCGGGGTGATTGCGACCGACAACACCTATCACGGCAACACCACCGCCACCTCGGCGCTGTCGTCGCGCCGCCCGCCGATTGGCGGCTATCCCGCGCATGTCCGCCGTATTCCAGCCCCCGATCATCTGCGCACACCCGACCCGGATGGCAGCATTTTCGCCGGGCATGTGGCAGCGGCGATTGCCGACCTGGAAGCCAACGGCATCGGCTTTTCCGGCATGATGCTGTGCCCGGTCTTTGCCAATGAAGGCATTCCCACCGTCAGCCCCGGATTCTTCGCCAAAGCGGAAGCGGTGATCCGTGCGGCAGGCGGCATCGTGATGTGTGATGAGGTGCAGCCGGGTTTCGGTCGCTTGGGCAGCCATTTCTGGGGCCATGACTGGTTGGAACTGACGCCTGATGTCGTTACTTGCGGCAAGCCGATGGCGAATGGGCATCCGGTGGCCGCCGTGCTGGCGCGGCCCGATGTGATGGCGGCATTCCGCAACGCCTTTGGTTATTTCAACACGTTCGGCGGCAATCCGGTTTCCGCCGCCGCCTGCCTTGCGACCTTGCAGGTGATTGACGATGAAGGCTTGCAGGACAACGCCGCCAGAGTGTCGGCCTATGTGATGGAACGTCTGCACGACTTGCGCCATCCTCTGCTGGCCGATGTGCGCGGCGTGGGCATGTTCTTTGGCGTCGAATTCGTGCTTGATGCAGATAACACCCCGGCAACGGCATTTGTGGAGGATTTGGTGGAGGATATGGTCGCGCGCGGCTTCATCCTGAACCGCATCGGCCGCGCCGGGAACACTCTGAAAATCCGCCCGCCGCTGACGTTCTCGCGTGAAAATGGCGATTTGCTGGCGGATGCGCTGCAAGATGCTTTGGCTACGGCAAAGGTTCCAGCATGACATTGCAAGACTTGGCCACCGAGGCAGCAGCGCATTGGGGTGGCAGACCAACCTCACTGATCAACAACCGCGAAAACGCGGTGTTTCGCATGGAATTGCCGGGCGGAGGGATGGCTGCACTTCGGCTGCACCGCATGGGCTATCAATCCGACGCGGCGATCCGGTCGGAACTGTGGTTCTGCACCGCGTTGGCCGATAAAGGCTTGCCCGTCCCGCGCCCGTTGACGACGCAAAACAGCGCGCAACTGGTGCAGCTATCGTCAGGTCGCATGGCCTCGGCAGTGGAATGGATGGCGGGCGCGCCCTTGGGCGAGGCGGGAGTGCTTTTGCCCGGCCCCGTGGTGGAACAGGTGGCGCGGCACCACGCGCTCGGGCGACTTCTGGCACAAATCCACGATGTGACCGAAACTCTGACCCTGCCGCCTGATTTCAACCGTCCAGCGTGGGATATCGACGGGTTAACCGGAGAATCCCCGTTCTGGGGCCGGTTCTGGGAACATCCGGCGCTGACAGAACCAGAGGCAGCGCGGTTACAGGAGGCGCGCAGCTACCTCCGCCACGCCTTGCAAAACCACGGCAGAACTGCCGCCCTGATGCCGGTTCACGCCGATGTGCTGCGCGAGAATATTCTGGTGGACGGTGGCGCTCTGTCGCTGATCGACTTTGACGACAGCGGCATCGGCTTTGCGCTTTACGATTTGGGAACCGTGCTGAGCCAGAACCTTTATGAACCTGCGCGAGCCGAGATTGCGGCGGCACTGATCGCGGGGTATCAAACCCTGCGCTCTGCCGACCGGGAGATGGTCGATATTTTCACTCTGGCGCGGGCGCTGGCATCGGTTGGCTGGACCATGCCACGGCTGAGATCCGATGATCCGATCATGCGCAGCCATATCAAACGGGCGCTGCTTTGTGCCGATATGGTCCTGCAATGATCAAGGCTTTCTTCGCCCTCCTCAAAAGCCTGTTCTTCCGGCCCCCGATTCTGCAAGTCGCGGCTTTGTGCCTGCGCGGACAAGGTGCCGAAATCGAAGTGCTGCTGGTCCGCAGCCTTGACAGCAAACGCTGGATCATCCCCAAAGGCTGGCCGATGCGCGGCAAGACGCTGGCTCAGGCCGCTGCAATGGAAGCGTGGGAGGAGGCGGGTGTCAAGGGCGTGATCTCCGCCCAGCCGATCGGGCAGTTCCGTTATCTCAAACGGCGCAGCGGTGGGTTTAAGCAACGCTGCGTCGCACATGTGTTTGAATTGCAGGTTATGTCCTGCCACGAATCCTTTCCCGAATCCGAAACGCGAAAGCCGAAATGGATGACGCCGGGGAAAGCCGTGAAGAAGATCAAGGATCGCGGATTACGCGCAATTATATCTGCGCGATGTGCCGAAAGTCTCGTGTTGGACGTTGTTTCGGGTTGAAATACCCGGTAACACGCCCGCGAAACCAACAGATTGATGTCAGGTCGCCCCTATGTCCGAGAAGCCGCTGAACCAGTGGAAGACGCTGGACAAAGACCTCAATCGTATTTCCTACCTTGAACAGGCGACGCAATATGTCGCGCGCCCCTTGCTGGCACCGGGGCTTGGACTGGCCTTCATCGCGGTGGTGGCCATCGTGGCCGCTGTACTGTCCGGCGGCTCACCCGATAGCCTGATCATCGTCGCGGCGGCGGTTTTCGGTGCTTATATGGCACTGAACATCGGCGCGAATGACGTTGCCAACAACATGGGTCCGGCAGTGGGGGCAAATGCCCTGACCATGGGCGGGGCGATTGCGATTGCCGCAATTTGCGAAACCGCAGGCGCGCTACTTGCGGGCGGTGATGTGGTTTCCACCATTTCCGGGGGAATCGTGTCCCCGGAAAGCCTTGCCGATCGGGCACAATTCATCTGGGCTATGATGGCCGCGCTGATGGCGGCGGCGCTGTGGATCAACCTTGCGACATGGCTTGGTGCGCCGGTGTCCACCACGCATTCCGTGGTCGGCGGTGTGATGGGCGCGGGCATTGCCTCTGCCGGGTTCGCGGCGGTGAACTGGGCCACGATGGGGCAGATTGCGGCAAGCTGGGTGATTTCGCCGGTTCTGGGCGGGGCGATTGCCGCGCTGTTTCTGGCCATCATCAGGGCGCGGATCGAATATGCCGATGACAAGATCGCCGCAGCCCGCAAATGGGTTCCAATCCTTGTTGCGATCATGGCCGCCGTTTTCGGTGCTTATCTGTCGCTCAAGGGGCTGAAAAAGGTTGTGAGCATTTCGATGCCGATGGCCTTGCTGATCGGCGCCGTTGCCGGTGTGATTTCCTATGCGATCAGCAAGCCGCTGGTGTACCGTCAGTCCGAAGGGTTGGAGAACCGCAAGAAATCACTGAAGAAACTGTTTGGTCTGCCTTTGGTCATTTCTGCCGCGCTGTTGTCTTTTGCGCATGGGGCCAATGATGTTGCCAATGCGGTTGGCCCGCTTGCCGCGATTGTTCATGCGGTCCACGATTTCGACACCGCAAGCAACGTGCAAATTCCCTATTGGGTGATGATTGTGGGGGCTGCCGGAATATCCTTTGGCCTGATGCTGTTTGGACCAAAGCTGATCCGCATGGTCGGTAGCCAGATCACCAAGCTGAATCCGATCCGGGCCTATTGCGTGGCGCTTTCAGCGGCGTTTACGGTGATCGTGGCCTCGGCGCTTGGCCTGCCGGTCAGTTCCACCCATATCGCGGTTGGTGCGATTTTCGGCGTGGGATTTTACCGCGAATGGCACGCCGAACGCCGCGCACGAGAGCTTGGCATTCTGAAGGGCAAACCCGTCGCGCCGGAGGAACGCAGTCGCCGCAAACTGGTGCGCCGGTCGCATTTCCTGACCATCATCGCGGCTTGGGTGATTACCGTTCCGGCCACTGCACTGTTGTCGGCGCTGGTGTTCGTTGGTCTGTCTGCACTGGCAATCTGACGAAATACCGGAGGATTATGCCCGACTTCTGCCACAATGACCTGATATTCTGCCGATTATATGGTTTACCGTTAGGCAGGGGCGAAGGCCGTGGCGGATGTTCTGCGAGGTGGAATTGCAATCAACGAGATTCTGGTGGACCCAAGTGGGGCAACCAGTTTCGACACCGATGGGAACGGCACCGTAGCCCCGACGGATGAATTCATCGAGATTGTGAACACGTCCAATGTTGCAATCAGCATCGCCGGTTTGCAGCTGTGGGATCAGGGCATCGGCCATTGGTTCACCTTCCCGCCGGGGGCGGTGCTGCAACCGGGCGCGCATGCGATGGTCATTACCGGCGTTCAAGCCGGGGGCAGCCTGCCGACGGGCGGGCCGAACGATTTGTTCTACAACGCGGGGCGGTCAGGGGCGGTCATTACCAATACCGGTGATAACGTCATTATCTATGACCCGACCGCGAACAATTATATCTCTGCCCGTTTCAACGGCGACGCGCTTGATAACCCGACATTGGGTGGCGGTGGCTATAAGGGGTTTTCCACCACCGCATCACTTGTCGGCGCCGGGGAGGATTTTGGCAATGACATCGACGGGCGTTCGATCCAGCGCGGGCCGGACGGGTCATCGCATTTCATCAATGACCAAACCGCGACCCCCGGCACCACCAACATCTGCTTTACCGCTGGAACGCTGATCGAAACCCCAACCGGCGTGTCCTTGATCGAAGATCTTCGCCCCGGCGATCTGGTGATGACGCGGGATCACGGTGCGCAACCTGTTCGCTGGCTGTGGTCCAAACGCCGGACTGTGGCAGAGATGACGGTGAACCCGAAACTGCGGCCGGTGCGTTTTGCCAAGGGCAGCCTCGGTGACGGGTTGCCGAAACGTGACCTGTATCTATCACAGCATCATCGCGTTCTTGTCGCCTCGGCCATCGCCCAGCGCATTTTTGAAACACCCGAAGTGCTGATCGCCGCCCATTGCCTGACAGGGTTGCCGGGCGTGGAAACCGTCTTGCCACCCACGGATGTCTTCTATTTCCATTTATTGCTGGACGCGCATGAAATCCTGCTCGCGGAAGGCACCGCAAGCGAAAGTCTGTTTCTGGGTGAACAGAGCTTTCGCGCGATGGAGGCGGCGGCTTTGAATGAGTTGAGGTTGCTGCTCGGCATCGAGGCGCATAGGCTTGAAAGCGCGCGGCAAAGCCCGGCGCGGATATTTGCGGCGGGCAAACACGCGCGCAATCTGGCGCAACGTCACGTCAGACACAAAAGGCCGCTTTGTCCGGCCGCCCCCTCGCAGGTTGTCGAGCCTTGGATGCCCGCATAGCCCTGAGGCACCTCAGACCACGACCGCAATCGCATCCTGCTGACCCACATCAAAAACCCGCTTGTAGCGCGCGATTTCATCCGCTGGTCCCATCGCCTTGTTCGGGTTATCACTCAGCTTCACCGTTGGTCGGCCATTGGCGGAAACCGCTTTGCACACAAGGCTGAACGGTGCCAGCGCATCGCCCGCGACCAGACCCCGGAAATCATTGGTCAGCATGGTGCCCCAACCGAACGACACCTTGACCCGACCGACGAATTGGCGGTGCAGCGCCTCGATCACGTCTACATCCAGACCATCGGAAAAGATCACCAGTTTTTCGCGCGGGTCCTCGCCTTTGGATTTCCACCATTTGATCGCGATTTCCGCTCCTGTCGCCGGGTCACCTGAGTCGATCCTGATCCCGGTCCATTTCGCCAGCCATTTCGGCGCGTGGGTCAAAAACCCTTCGGTGCCATAGGTATCGGGCAACATGATGCGCAGATTGCCGTCATGTTCTTCATGCCAATCGGCAAGCACCTGATACGGCGCTTGCGCCAGTTCGGCGTCGCTATTGGCCAAAGCACTATAGACCATCGGCAATTCGTGCGCGTTGGTGCCAATCGCCTCCACCTCCCGGCGCAGGGCGATCAGACAGTTGGAGGTGCCGGTGAAAGCATCGCCCAAACCCTCCTGCATCGCCTGAACGCACCAATCCTGCCACAGAAAGGAATGGCGGCGGCGCGTCCCGAAATCGGCAATCGACAACCGGTCGAGTTTGCGCAGACGTTCGATCTTTTCCCAAAGCTTGGTCATCGCGCGGGCGTAAAGCACCTGCAATTCAAACGCCCCCATCCCGCCCAGAACGGCGCGGCCCCGCAGTTCCATGATCACCGCTAGCGCGGGAATTTCCCACATCATCACTTCGGGCCATTTGCCCTCGAACGTCAGTTCATATTGGCCATCACGTTTTTCGAGGTGATAGGGCGGCAGTTGCAACCCTTCGAACCATTCCATGAAATCGGGGCGGAACATCTGGCGCTTGCCGTAAAACGTGTTGCCGCGCAGCCAGGTGCTTTCGCCGCGCGACAGGCGCAGGGTGCGGATATGGTCCAACTGCTCGCGCAATTCACCTTCATCGACGATATCGGCAAGGCGGATGGATTTGGTGCGGTTGATCAGGCTGAAGGTGACATTGGTATCGGGTTTGTTGCGAAACACCGATTGGCACATGAGGAGCTTGTAAAAATCGGTATCCAGAAGCGACCGCACAATCGGGTCAATCTTCCACTTGTGATTATACACGCGCGTCGCAATATCGGCCATTCTGGTCCCCTATCCGGAAATTCCGTTAGATCAAGCGCCTTGCCACTTGTCCAGCTTGGCGAACCCGCTAAATAGGTGCAGCGCAGCAAAGGAATAAAGAATATGACCGCAGCGGTATTCATTGACGGCGAGGTTGGCACCACCGGTTTGCAAATCCGGGAGCGTCTGGTCGGCCGCGATGACATCACCCTGATTTCACTGCCGGAAGCGCAGCGCAAGGATGCAGCGGCGCGGGCCGATGCGTTTGCGCGGGCGGATGTGGCGATCCTATGCCTGCCGGATGACGCGGCGAAAGAGGCGGCGGCGATTTGTGCGGGCCTTCCCACGCGTTTGATCGACGCCAGCACCGCGCATCGCGTCAACCCCGATTGGGTCTTTGGTTTTCCGGAATTGGCACAGGGGCAACGCGCTGCAATCGCAGCGGCGAAATATGTGTCGAACCCCGGCTGTTATTCAACCTGCGCCATTGCCTTGCTGCGGCCTTTGACCGATGCAGGGTTGCTGGCACCCGATGCCGATCTGTCGATCTTTGGCATTTCCGGCTATTCCGGCGGCGGCAAAGCCATGATCGCAGAGTTTGAAACCGGTGCAGCGGATGGCGCTTTCATCTATGCCACCGCGCAAAAGCACAAACATATGCCAGAAGTTGTAACCTACGCCAAATTGTCCAAGCCCCCGATTTTCGTGCCGTCGGTCGGGGATTACGCGCAAGGCATGGTCGTGCAAATTCCGCTACACCATGCACCGGCGACGCGGATTCACGCAGCGCTGATGGCGCATTTTGCCGAAAGTCGCTTCATTACTGTGCGCCCGTTGGATCAGGCGCAGGCGCGTGAAAACCCGCAAGCCCTGAACCACACCAACCAGTTGGAGCTGGCCGTGCTCGGCGAAGCCGGGCGCGTGGTGCTGTCGGCCACGCTCGACAATCTCGGCAAGGGCGCATCAGGTGCTGCGGTTCAGAACCTGAACATCATGCTCGGGCTGGATGAAAGCGCGGGGTTGTAAACTCCGCCGCTATTTCATCACCACCCCGGCAGCATCCATTTTGGCCATCATCGCCGCCAGTGACCCATCCAGATCAATCGCCCGGCACAGGTCCATCCGCACCGTCACGTCAAACCCAAGCCGGGCGGCATCCAAAGCCGAATAGGCCACACAAAAATCAGTGGCAAGGCCCACAAGCGTCAGAGTATCAATCCCCCGACTGCGCAG